>NZ_LVYY01000077.1:0-248535 GCF_001909085.1 Paenibacillus sp. P32E
CTGTCCTTAGTACGAGAGGACCGGGATGGACGTACCGCTGGTGCATCAGTTGTTCCGCCAGGAGCATGGCTGAGTAGCTACGTACGGACGGGATAAGCGCTGAAAGCATCTAAGCGTGAAGCCCCCCTCAAGATGAGATTTCCCAGTATGTAAGACCCCTTGAAGACGACGAGGTAGATAGGTTGGAGGTGGAAGTGCAGCAATGCATGGAGCTGACCAATACTAATCGGTCGAGGGCTTATCCAAATCATATAACGCAGATTCGTTTCGGATTCAGTTTTCAGGAATGAAGGTTCCTGTGTGGATTTACATGGCTATATCAATTGGAGAGATACCCAAGTGGCTATAAGGGGACCCTCTGCTAAGGGGTTAGACTGCGTAAGCGGTGCGAGGGTTCGAATCCCTCTCTCTCCGCCATTTTAAATCCATTACCATGTTATTGTGGCGGCGTAGCTCAGCTGGCTAGAGCGTACGGTTCATACCCGTGAGGTCGGGGGTTCGATCCCCTCTGCCGCTACCATACATACCTGGAGGCTTAGCTCAGCTGGGAGAGCATCTGCCTTACAAGCAGAGGGTCGGGGGTTCGAACCCCTCAGCCTCCACCATTTTTATCTTTTAGCTTCAGGTTTTACACCGTGCCGGTGTAGCTCAACTGGTAGAGCAACTGACTTGTAATCAGTAGGTTGGGGGTTCAAGTCCTCTCGCCGGCACCATTTTCTAATAAATGCGGAACCGTGGTGTAGTTGGCCTAACATGCCTGCCTGTCACGCAGGAGATCGCGGGTTCGAATCCCGTCGGTTCCGCCATTTTTATGTTTTAAGGCTTGTTTATATGGCTCGGTAGCTCAGTCGGTAGAGCAAAGGACTGAAAATCCTTGTGTCGGGGGTTCGATTCCCTCCCGCGCCACCATATTGTGGAGGCTTAGCGAAGTGGCCAAACGCATCAGACTGTAAATCTGCTCACGTACGTGTTCGGTGGTTCGAATCCATCAGCCTCCACCAGTTTTATGAGCCATTAGCTCAGTTGGTAGAGCACCTGACTTTTAATCAGGGTGTCGAAGGTTCGAGTCCTTCATGGCTCATTCCAATCTGAAAGTCATCACCTTTAGGTGGTGGCTTTTTTGTATTTCCATAAATCCCAATAGTATGTTCTGAGTTCGAGTTTAGAATTTCTTTCTTCATTCAGATTGTGGAGCGGATGAAGAATGAAAACATAATGTATATAGAACAGCCATTGGCGCGGGTAGACGAGGTAAATGATGGAGTATGATTTAAGGTGTGTTTTTAGCGAATAGGGTGAAAATTCAGACGGAACGTGGATTTATAGCTTTCGGTCATAATCCGGTGGATTCTAAATTTGCCAGGAGTTTGGGGGAGTTCCCTTCATAAAAATAAGCATATAGAGACTGATAAACGGTCCCTAATGACAGATATGGAGCATGTATGGGAGATGGGGATGTAGCAGTACATGCTGAACAGGCTACTGTAGCTGTGATAGAGGGGGCAATCGCCGACATGTGGGGGAAAGGGACCGAAAAAGTTGTACCCGGATCCTCTGCATCCGGTAAAAAAGGGGCACATACATGCTCGATGTTATTTACGTTTGTCATTACAGCGGGTTTACTTAGGCGCATATTGACGACAAATGTGATAAAATAGGCGAAAAGAGCAAAAGTGGTGGAGTATGGTGACGATGGATAGTGAGGTTTTGCGTCAAAAGTTGGAGCAGCTCACCGGAAAGAGAACTGGAATCAAACAGCTTGGGAGGCAGCATTCGGCTTCCCTTTTTGGCATAGGTACAGAAGAGCAGGAACAGCCAGTGTTCCACGAGGGGCACCTATGGGTGCCTTTGTATGAGAACGAGGGAAGGATCACGGCGATTTGGCTGGAACTCGATGGGCTGACTCCTTTAGAAGTGCAATTGGTCAATTATGCTGCGAGGAATTTCGCTATAGCCCTGAAGGCGACAGGCCTTAAGGAAGAAGGCGAACTGGAGGCCCGTCAGCTTAGCGGCTGGCTGAATGCCCAATTAGAGCAGGAAAAGAATGATGCAGAAATTCCTGATGAGATGACTTTGAAGGGACGGCTTGTAGGGGAGATGATTCCATTCCTGCTGGTCAGCGAAAATGTTCATAACCCGCAAGTAACCTACCGTTCGCTGATGAAGCTGCTGCGGAGTTACTTCGAGAATGAAATTCTGCTTATTCCGCTTCAGGAGAAGGAATGGTTAATTTTAGCCCGTAAGGAACTGCTCACCGGCGGGGATGATAAGGATGATGAGGAAGAGAGTAATGAGGATCTGCTGGCTCAGACTTGCATGGGATTGCATGAATTGATTGCCAGCGAGTGGGTGGGAGTATTTCACCTGGCGGTGGCACCTGCGATTATTCCTGTGAAGGGATTGACCGGGTCCGTAGCTTTGCTGCGGGAAACAATCATTTTGGGCCGGGTTTTCCAGGTGGGAGACTATATTCATTTGCCATGGGAGCTCCATATGGAGCGTCTAGTCAATAGTATTCCCGATGACCGCCGCAGACAACTGCTCGGACAAATAGGAGATTATACTTCTGTGCTGGCGGATAAAGAGATGCTTCTCACTCTGGAGACTTTTTTCGAGATGGACTGTAATGTCAGTGAAACAGCAAAAAAGCTATATATCCACCGGAATACGCTACTGTACAGGCTGGATAAGATCAAACAGGAGACTGGCGCCGATGTCCGGAGCTTTGGAGACGCCGCTATTGTAAAGTTAGCCATGTTATTGTATAAAGTGACGAAAAGAAAATAGGTTTTTTGTGAACCTTACAAATAGCCATCGCGGCATGTCTGGGGTAAGATAAACGTACAAGAAAGCGATTTATTTTTAAATCTAATAATTGACTCGAGGGGGAAATAAAATGGCAGGCGTACGTTTAGAGCATATTTTCAAAAAATACCCGGGTTCCGATAAAGCGACAGTAATCGATATCAATCTTGATATTAAAGATAAGGAATTCTTGGTACTGGTTGGACCTTCCGGTTGCGGTAAATCCACAACCTTGCGTATGATTGCTGGTCTGGAAGAAATCTCTGAAGGAAAAATGTACATTGGCGACCGTGTAGTCAATGACGTAGCTCCTAAAGACCGCGATATCGCGATGGTATTCCAATCCTACGCCCTGTACCCGCACATGAGCGTGTATCAGAACATGGCATTCGGTTTGAAACTTCGTAAAGTGAAAAAAGAAGAAATCGACAAGAAAGTTCGCGAAGCTGCGAAGATCCTCGATATCGAACACTTGCTTGACCGCAAACCAAAAGCATTGTCCGGTGGTCAACGTCAACGTGTCGCACTGGGCCGCGCTATCGTACGTGATCCGCAAGTCTTCCTGATGGATGAACCTCTCTCCAACTTGGATGCTAAACTTCGTGGTCAAATGCGTGCGGAAATCACTAAACTGGTTAAACGCCTGGAAACCACTTGTATCTATGTAACACATGACCAGACAGAAGCTATGACAATGGGTGACCGTATCGTAGTTATGTATGATGGTATTATTCAACAAGCTGCTTCTCCTGAAGAACTGTACAATGAGCCTACGAACCTGTTCGTAGCCGGATTCATTGGTTCCCCTACAATGAACTTTATCAACGGTACATTGTCTGATGTTGGTGGTGCTGTACGCTTCCGTGCTGAGAACCTTGATGTTGAAGTTCCAGGTGGCAAAGCTACACTACTTCGCAACAAAGGCTACATCGGCAAAGAAGTAATTATGGGCGTTCGTCCAGAAGACATTCACGAAGAACCAGTATTCCTGGAAGCTTCGCCGAATACAATCTTCACTTCGTTGGTTGATGTTACTGAAAACCTTGGTCATGAAATGCTCCTCTATTTGAGCGGTCTTGGCACTAACACTGTAATTGCACGTGTAGATGGACGTTCGACTACTCGTGAAGGCAGCAAGCCAAAATTGGCCATTGACATGAACAAAATCCATCTCTTCGATAAAGAATCCGAACTTAACATTTTGCTCGGATAAGATAGTTAGACCTGCTTGAACTAAGCCGCCTGAGAAGGCGGCTTTTTTAATAAACAGGACCAGCCTTTTTTATTGAAGACTCTACAAACCTTGAATTTGGACCGAAGCCTAGGCCCCACCAAGTGGGGCTGTTTATTTTTACATACTGCTGTTCATAATATTCAGGTTATTCATCAGGCTTCATGCGGGAGGAACTGCGGCTATTAAGATTGCATTCATAGACGTTATCCATTAAGATAGCAGGAGAATTACCTGCGGCTGGAATGGGAATTAGTATTAACCAAATGCGGGCGAGCGGATAACACCGCTGGTGACGAAAGGACGGACACACATGGCTAAGAAGGTAAAAGTATCCGAATTGGTGCAGCATTTTCAGTTAGAGGTTGTTTCCGGACAAGAGGGTCTGAAAAGACCTATTACAGTGGATGATTTGAATCGTCCGGGACTTGAAATGGCTGGTTATTTTGAATATTATCCGGAGGAACGTGTTCAGCTTCTGGGCAAAACCGAACTGGCTTTTTTCTCAATGCTTCCGGATGAAGAGCGCAAGAGCAGAATTCGCGGGATCTGTAACGACAATACACCGTGTATTGTGATTACGAGAGCCCTTGATGTGCCTCAGGAGCTTATCGATATTAGCAATGAAAAGGGACTGCCAGTGCTGCGAAGCTCGATGGCGACTACAATATTCTCCAGCAGGCTCACCAGCTTTTTGGAAGGGAAACTGGCACCTACAGCTACCATTCATGGTGTTCTGTGTGATGTGTATGGTGTGGGGATGCTAATTACCGGCAGTAGCGGTATCGGTAAAAGTGAGACAGCGCTTGAGCTCGTAAAACGCGGCCATCGTTTGATTGCCGATGATGCGGTGGAAATCCGCCAAACCTCGGATAATCAGCTGCATGGTACAGCACCGGAACTGATCCGTCATCTGCTTGAAATTCGCGGTGTTGGGATAATTAATGTTATGACACTGTTTGGCGCAGGGGCTATTCGTAATCATAAACGGATTACACTGGTGGTCAGACTGGAAGCTTGGCAGCAGGACAAACAGTATGACCGGCTCGGACTGGATGAGGAAACGACTAGGATTATTGATACGGATGTGCCACTTGTGACTATTCCCGTGCGTCCTGGACGTAACCTTGCAGTTATTATAGAAGTAGCAGCAATGAACTATCGTTTGAAGCAGATGGGCTACAATGCTGCATTACAATTTACGAATAAGCTTACTGCCACCATATCTGAAGACATGGATGATTTGGACTAGGAGTGTGAGAGCATGTTTTTTTCATTAGCGATTGATCCGATTGTCTTCTCCATCGGTTCTCTGCCGGTTCACTGGTATGGTCTAATACTTGGTGTCGGTGCGTTGGTTGGATTACTTTTGGCCATCCAGGAAGGCAAGCGCTTCAATATTTCACAGGAATTCTTCATGGATATGCTGCTCCTTGGTTTGCCTTCAGCCATCATTGGTGCCCGTATTTATTATGTGGCATTCAAATGGGAGGATTATAAGGACAACTTTGCGGATGTCTTCAAAATCTGGAATGGCGGGATCGCTATTTATGGCGCTCTGATCGGTGCGGTTATTTGCGGTATAATTTATTTCCGTTACAAAGGGTACCCCTTCTGGCGGATTGTGGATATTTGTGCACCCGGACTGCTTGCAGGCCAGATGATCGGGCGTTGGGGCAACTTCGTGAACCAGGAAGCGTATGGTGGCGTTGTAGAAGAGTCCTTCCTTCGTGATAAGCTGCATCTTCCTGATTTCATTGTGAACCAGATGTACATAGGAGATGCTTTTCATCACCCCACTTTCTTGTATGAATCCCTCTGGAGTTTGCTGGGTATCCTGCTGCTGATGGTCCTGCGCCGGCAAAAATTCGTGCGTGCAGGTGAAATCTTCCTGTCTTATTTCATTTGGTATTCCATTGGCCGCTTCTTTATCGAGGCGCTCCGTACAGACAGTTTGGGGTTTCAAGGAAGCAGCGGACTTGCATCGTTCCTGAATGGCTTATGGTCACCGATGAAGTGGTTTGGTTTTGAACAAGGATACCTTGATCCAGCATACGGGAATATCCGTAGCTCGCAGCTGCTGGCACTGCTGACTATAGTAGCAGCTATAATAATAATCATTGTCCGACGGGTAACGGGTCAACCCAAGGATCATTACTCTGATCCTATTATCAGTACGAAGGCCGCTGCTGTAGATACGATAGTTCCGGACAGTGCGGTACATACGCCGCAGAGTGCCCCACCGGTTAGACAGCCGGAACCGGACAAGACACCGGATGAAGTATCGAAGGAGTAGCAGAAGCTAATGATAGAATGTGTACTATTTGATTTGGACGGAACGATTGTAAATACGAATGAGCTGATTATCAACTCGTTCATACATGCGCTGAGGGAGAATAATCTGCCCCCGTTAACCCGGGAACAGATTATTCCTCATATGGGGACTACGCTTCAGCAGCAGATGAGAGTTTTTTCTGGTCTAGAGGATACCAGTGTACTGGAGCTTGCCTACCGGGCCTATAATAATGCTCATCATGACGAATTGATTGGTTCTTTTCCCCATGTGAATGAGACGATGGAAGAACTGTCACGGCGCGGCATCAGACTGGGAATTGTAACGACCAAGATTCGTCCGACCACGATGAAGGCGCTGGAGATGTTCGATCTTCTAAAGTATATGGAGACGATTGTTACCGTAAGCGATGTAGTTCAGCCCAAGCCACATCCAGAACCGGTTCTGAGGGCTGTCAGCAACCTGGGTGTTGATCCCCGAAAAACATTGATGGTGGGAGACAGTGCGGTTGATATTCAGTCGGCCAAGGCAGCAGGTGTACTTACGGCGGGAGTAGCCTGGTCACTCAAAGGTGAAGAGACGTTACGGAAGTATGAACCGGACTATATCATTCATGATATGGAGGATATCTTCAATATTGTGGAGCAGGGGACGATGGGACCGTGAGAAAAGTAACCCGCTATCCTGTGGAAGGACATAATTCTCTTTGGTACATTTACCGAACAGTTAGTCCCTGGAAGGGTGTACGCAATTTTATTTTTATACAGATTGCCCGGTATTGTCCAATTCTTTCGCTTAAGAACTGGATATACCGTAACGTTCTGGGTATGAAGGTTGGCAAGCACACGGCGTTTGGACTGATGGCCATGGTGGATGTATTTTTCCCGGAAAAGATTACGGTGGGTGAGAATTCCGTGATCGGCTACAACACTACCATTCTCGCACATGAATACCTGATCAAGGAGTACCGCCTGGGTGAGGTCATTATCGGTGAAAATGTGCTGATCGGTGCCAATACAACGATTCTCCCTGGCGTAACCATCGGGGATGGGGCGATTGTAGCGGCAGGTTCTGTAGTGCATAAGGATGTAGCCGCAGGTTCCTTTGTTGGAGGCAACCCGCTGCGGGAATTGACGCCTTCTACAGGGATGAATGCCGAAGAGGTATTACAAGATTAGTGATGCAATAAAAGTTGCCCTGCAGGATCAGGTTGCGTGCACTTACGCAGGAACTGCGGGGTTTTGTTATGTAAAACAGAAATGTTAAGCAACCTTTAAGTATTAAACTGGCGGATTGTGGCGATATACTTGGGTCAGGCTACATTGTCAATGTTGGATAGGCAGCAAAGGATATGATTGGATACAGGCACCTGGGGTGCGAGTTCACAGGAGGAAATGAAATGGGACAAAAGGAAAGAATTCCGCAGCTGGATATATTTCGGGCAGTTGCGATATTTGCGGTGATCGCTATTCATGCTACTTCACGCACACTTGCGGAGACACTGGACACCTCGATGTTCCATCCGTTTTTGTTCATTAACAAATTCAGCCAGTTCGCCGTACCTTCGTTTGTCTTTCTGAGCGGATTTGTGTTGTTCTACAATTATATTGACCGTCCGCTAAGCGGGAAAACACTGGGGAAGTTTTATAGCCGCAGGCTGATATATATTATTTTGCCTTATGTTGTATTTTCACTCATGTACTTTATTCTAAAAATGACAGCAGGTCATACCTGGAGTATGCCTTTGGATGAAATGGCCCGGAAGTTGGGCAAGTATCTGCTTACCGGGACGGCGTATACCCATCTGTATTACATCATCATTATTATCCAGTTCTATATCCTGTTCCCGCTCATGTTATGGTGCCTTCAGAAGGTCCGGCGTCTTGCTGCCTGGGCACCCATAATAGGTCTGCTTCTGCAATGGGGATTCGTACTGCTCAATAAATACATGACCAATCACGGTTACTGGCAACTGTCCAAAGGTAGTTTGGCTATTACTTACTTCTCCTACTTTCTGCTGGGGGCGGCAATTGCCGTCTATTATAGTCCATTGAAAAAATGGCTGGTCCTCTCACGTGAAGGATGGCGTTCCGGTAAAGGTCCGGGGTGGATTATGCTCTGGGTGCTATGGGCTGCCGCTGGAATCACTCATGTAGAGCTCTGGTTCAATAACTATACGAAAAAAACGGTAATTAACAGCCTGTGGTATGAAGGCTTCTCCAATCTGCAGGCACTGCTCTCCTGTATTGTGTTGCTGCAACTGTCGTTCCTGCTCTATGGGACAGGCAAGCGTCTGCTGAGCCGTATGCTGATCTCCATCGGTGCTTGTTCCTTTGGAATCTACCTGCTTCATCCGGCCTTGCTGTTCCTATACAGAAAACTTCCGTTTCACGGGGGTTCACTCGCATATACAGCGGCAATTGCCGGCGGTTGGCTTGTGGCCTTGCTGGGTTCATGGCTCGTGGTTGCTCTCGTCTTCCGTTATGTGAAGCCTGCCTGGATTGTATTCGGTTCCGGACCGCAGATGCCGAAGAAAAAGGCAGCCCTTTAGCATTCATTCTATCAAAGATCATACCAAACAAAGCGCCACCATTCGCATCCTGCGACGGGTCGGCGCTTTGTTTGGTATATTAAGCAAAACGGGTAGAGCGGCTGTTACTCTCCGGCTTGTTCCCGCTGAAACTCGGCGATAGCCTGATAATGGCTCTCCAGACTGCGGTAAACGGAGATATAAATCGGCAGCAGCTGTTTATAGACGTCAGCGTGCTCCTTGATTGGATGATGCTGATGGGTCGAGCCGATCATTTTAAAAACAATATCAAAGGTGTCTGTGCGTCCGGTGGCGTAAAGGCCAAGCACAACCGCTCCCAGACAAGAACTCTCGAAGCTCTCTGGAATGACAACCTCCTGGTCAAAAATATCAGCCATCATCTGCCGCCACAGTGATGAGCGGGCAAAGCCTCCGGTGGCATGAATCTTGGCCGGCTGTCCGATCTGCTCCTCCATGGCCAATAACACAGAATACATGTTGAAAATGACACCTTCCAGCACGGCACGGATCATATGCTCTTTATGGTGATTCATCGTTAGGCCAAAAAAGGAACCCCGGGCATCCGGATTCCATAGCGGCGCACGTTCTCCGGTAAGGTAGGGATGGAAGAGGAGGCCGTTACTGCCCGCCGGTACCTGCTCGGCAATGCGTGTCAGCACCTCATAGGGGTCAATACCCAGACGTTTGGCTGTTTCCACCTCGGAGGCAGCGAACTCATCACGCACCCAGCGGAAAAGCATTCCCCCGTTGTTCACCGGACCCCCGATAACCCAGTGTTTCTCTGTCAGGGCATAACAGAATATCCGTCCCTTGGGATCGGTAAGCGGCCGGTCGACAACTGTGCGGATGGCTCCGCTGGTTCCGATTGTGGCAGCAACGACCCCTGGCTTAATAGCGCCCACACCAAGATTGGAGAGGACACCGTCGCTGGCACCAACTATAAACGGAGTGTTTGGCAACAACCCGAGCTTCTCAGACCAACCAGGCTGGAGGCCCTGCATAATCTGGGTAGTGGGAACAGGCTTGGAGAGATGCTCCGCGGTAATGCCGGCAATACTCAGGGCCTCCGTATCCCAGTCCAGCTGTTCTAAATTGAACATGCCAGTGGAAGAGGCTATAGAATGATCAATAACATATTCACCGAAGAGCTTGGCGAAGATGTATTCCTTAATGGAAATGAATTTGTATGTCTGGCGGAACAGCTCCGGCTGCTCCTCCCCCAGCCACATCAGCTTGGTGATCGGGGACATAGGATGAACAGGTGTTCCTGTACGCAGGTATAGCTCGTGGCCGCCTAATTCGTCTCGCAAGCGTGCTGCACAGGCAGCACTTCGGTTATCTGCCCATGTAATACACGCTGTCAAAGGATTACCCGCATGGTCTACAGCAATTACACTGTGCATGGCGGAGCTGAACGAAAGAAAAAGGACAGAATCGGGCCTGATGGCGCTGTCCTTCATTACGGCTCCGACGGTATGGACCACAGCATGCAGGATCTGGTCCGGGTCCTGTTCTGCAACCGAGGATGAAGGGGTGTGCAGCGGATAACCCTGATCCGCTTGTGCGGTGATTTTTCCGTTTTCCTCAAAGAGGACAGCCTTAGTGCTTGTAGTTCCAATATCGACGCCTAGCATATAGGATGTGCCCAATCTGCAAACCTTCTTTCCAATGAAGATGCTACCCGGATATTTTAAATGATTAGGACAGGCTGCGAATCAGCGTTTCAGAAGAATCGGCAAAATACTCCTGAACCACCTTATGGATCGTTTCACGATCTCCTGTACGAAGTGCCTCAATAACCACGCGGTGCTTCTCCGCTATCCAATGCATCCGTTCCTCTCCGAGGGTAAAGCCTTTTTCGGTAGTAATTAGAATGACGGTCATTACAATATAACGGATGCTATTCCATAAATGAAGAATCCTGGTGTGCTTCGCTTCGGTGATAATGGATTCATGAAAAGAGAAGTCCTGGCGGGCAAACTCCACGTAATCATTGTGCTTGACGGCCAGCTTCATTCTGTCGATACTCTGTTCGAGCTGCCGGATTAGCGAATCCTGTATATTCATGGCGAGCCGTTCTTGGGCAAAGCTCTCGATGAGGTACCGGACATCATAGAGCTCCTCAACATCTTTGATGTTCAGTCCTACAACAACGGCTCCCATTCTTTCCAGACGGATTAATCCCTCGCCAGCCAAGGTCTTGAGTGCCTCACGGACCGGAGAACGGCTGATGCCAAAATCGGCTGAAATCCGGTTCTCCGAAAGCACCTCGCCTGGTTTGATGTTTTCATTTATGATTTGCAGCCTGAGTTCACAGGCAATCGATTCTCCAAGGGAAGCTCCTTGCAGCCATGTGGCAGGATAATGCATGTAAAAGGACTCCTCTGTGTGATTAGTTGTTAGCTAAGACCAGGCATTCCATTAATTTTAGCATACAATGTCTTCACCGTTCCATCCGGTTAACCTGCGCCGTTCCTTGCCTGGAGCGCATTCTGTGATTCAAATCAGTCCTTCTCCTGCACAACAGCGTGACCGCCAAATTCATTGCGTAGCGCAGCTACAACCTTGCCGTGGAAAGTATCGTCCTCAAGGGAACGGTAGCGCATCAGCAAAGAGAGGGCAATAACCGGTGTGCTGGCTTCAAGATCAAGCGCAGTTTGAACGGTCCATTTACCTTCTCCGGAGCTCTGCATTACTCCGCGGATTCCGGAAAGCTTCGGATCTTTGGCAAAAGCGTTCTGTGCAAGCTCCATCAGCCAACCGCGGATCACAGATCCATTCGACCACAGTCCGGCAACCTGCTCATAGTTAAAGTCGAACGGGCTTTTCTCCAGCAGCTCAAAACCTTCGGCAATGGACTGCATCATTCCATACTCAATACCATTATGGATCATCTTCAAAAAATGGCCGCTGCCACTTTCCCCTGCGTACAGGTAACCCCGCTCGACCGCGAGATCACGGAACAGCGGTTCAATGTCCTTGAATACTTCCGGATCGCCCCCAACCATTAAGCATGCTCCATGCTCAGCCCCCTCCGTTCCGCCGGATGTGCCGGCATCGAATAAATAAATGCTGCGCTTACGCAGCTTCTCTGCCCGTGCAATGGATTCCTTGTAGTGGGAGTTGCCGCCGTCTATGATGATATCCCCCGCATCCAATAGCCGGGATAG
The DNA here is from genome assembly GCF_001909085.1 of Paenibacillus sp. P32E. NCBI lineage: Bacteria > Bacillati > Bacillota > Bacilli > Caryophanales > Paenibacillaceae > Paenibacillus > Paenibacillus sp. P32E. The sequence goes on from NZ_LVYY01000077.1 coordinate 12,051, forward strand.
ACTCTCAATCACTCCTCCTACGATCTCGCCGGCAGGGAGCATGACCCAGACTATTCTGGGATGTTCAAGCTTCGCAACCACTTCCTCCAAGGATGAAGCGGCAAGCGCGCCCCGTTCGGCTAACTGCAGCCCCATTTGCGGGTTGATATCGCTTACCACAAGCTCATGCCCATGGTTCATCAGGTTCAGTGCCAGGTTAAAACCCATTTTGCCCAGTCCGATCATGCCCAATTTCATTGTAGTTCACTCCTTAGCAGATTCTTGTGATAACTTGTGTACTTGTATACAACTTTGTCTGTATCTTACTACTGCACTGAATAGCTTGTAAAGGGTAATCTTGTATGTAATTAATATTCGTGAGAGTAAGGCTCCCGGCTATTAAGAGGTGTGGATGGAGACCATATATAAAAATCTCAACATCACTCTATATGTAAGCAATTATGCTATTCTATATATCAAAGGTTCAATTGACGTATAGGATAGTCCGTGATACGATATTGCCACTGCTTTACTTTGTTACCACTGTACCATAATAAAGCGTTTATTTCCTACTATTGATGATATCTGACGAGGTGACCAATGAAGATGTCCAAACCAAAGGGATTCGAGAAGCCGGCTGGCGTGCGTGACTATCTCCCGCGTGCAGTGGCCAAACTGCGCAAGATCGAGAATGATGTGCTGCACTGCATGAGCCGCTGGGGATACCGGCAGATGATTACGCCCACATTGGAATATTACGATACGGTCGGCGTGGCCAGCTCCACATCCGATCAGAAGCTCTATAAATTGCTTAACAACCGCGGGCAGGCCCTGGTGCTCCGCTCGGAGATGACAGCGCCGGTGGCGCGTGTGGTTTCTTCACTGTTAAAGGATGAGCCGCTGCCTCTCCGCCTGTCCTACCACGCTAATGTGTTCCGGGCCATTGAGGAGGAAGCGGGGCGGGAAGCTGAATTCTTCCAGACCGGGGTAGAGCTTGTCGGCGATGATTCACCGGAGGCGGATGCCGAGGTTGTGGCGCTGGCGATTTCCTCGCTGCAGGCGGCGGGCGTGAAGTCTTTCAAAATCGCCATGGGGCATGTTGGCTTCCTCGACGGGTTGTTCCAGGAGGCGGTAGCCGGTCTTCCGGAAGCGCAGGAAGAACTGAAGAGCCATTTGCTAAACCGTGATTATGTGGCCTTCCGCGAGACGCTCCGCCAGCTTGAACTGACTGAGGCGCAGAAGAATGAGCTGGATGGACTGCTGCGGCTGCGGGGAGGCAAGGAAATCTGCAGTCAAGCTCTGGAGCTTAGCAGCCATCCGCTGGCCCGTACCTCCATTGAGCATTTATGCAAGGTGTGGGAAGTACTGGTATCGTATGGCGTCTCTCAGCATGTTCTGATTGATCTGACGATGATTGGCGACTTCTCCTATTATACAGGGATGACCTTTGAGGGCTATGCCTCGGAGCTTGGATTTCCGGTATGCAGCGGTGGCCGTTATGACAATCTGCTGCAGCAATTCGGGCGCCCCATTCCGTCAACCGGCTTCTCTTTGAAGACGAACCGTATTCTGGACGGTGTATCCGGGGTACCGGAAGAGGAAGAGCTTCCAGTCCTGATCCAGTACGACGCTTCCCGTCGCAAAGAAGGTCTGGAGGAGGCGGCGCGGCTGCGGGCTGAAGGCCATGTAGTGGTGACACGGCTGGCCAGCGAGGCCGGTGATCTGAAGACAGTGAAGCGTTTGGACACAAATGCGGTTGAAGCGGAAGGCGAAACGTACGGGGAGATTTATACATTTGTTTCTTTTGTCAGCGAGCATGGCTAAGTTCTACATATACAGGTATATAGGCAAAGATATGGAAACGGAGGTCGATGATAATGGCGCAGATATTGAAGGTGGCCATGCCAAAAGGTCGGATTTACAATAAAGCAGCCGAGTTGTTCCGTCAAGCGGGGCTGCCGATTCCAGCGGATGGTGAAGAGTCGCGTAAGCTTGTGATTTCACTGCCGGAAGCGGGAATGGAATTTATCCTGGCCAAACCGGTCGATGTTCCCACTTATGTAGAATATGGTGTCGCGGATATCGGAATTGTCGGCAAAGATGTGCTTCTGGAGGAAAACCGTGACGTCTACGAGCTGCTGGACCTGGGAATCGCTCGCTGCCGGATGTCGATTATCGGCTTGCCGAACTGGCAGCCGGGTATTCAACAGCGGGTGGCAACGAAATATCCGAATGTGGCTTCCCGCTATTTCCGCGAGCAAGGGCAGCAGGTAGAGGTTGTGAAGCTGAATGGTTCCATTGAGCTTGCACCGCTAATCGGTCTTGCAGACCGTATTGTTGATATGGTGGAGACCGGCCAGACGCTGAAGGACAATGGGCTGGTGGAGATGAAGAGCATCTTCGAGATTACGAGCCGTCTTGTGGCCAACCGAGTAAGCTACCGGATGAAGAACGAAGAAATTCAGCAACTATGCGACCGCCTGCAGGCGGTTATCACCCGACCGGGAGCGGCAACGGGCGGAGTAGAGCGCTAAGGATGTAAAAGGGGGAAGCAGCGGTGAAGGTTCAATCGAGCAAGGAATTTAAGCTTCAGCGTGAAGTGGAATACGGAACGCCTGAACAGAATAAGGCCGTGAAGGAAATTGTGGCTGATATCAAAAAAGAAGGCGACGCGGCACTGCTCCGCTATACGGAGCGGTTCGACGGCGCTGCGCTTACTGCAGCACAGCTGCGGGTAACGGCAGAGGAGCTCCAGGCTGCATACGGCAGGGTGGAGGAGTCCTTTGTAACGGCGATCCGCGCCGCTGCAGCGAATATCCGGGCGTTTCATGCCCGGCAGAAACGTAATTCCTGGATGGATCTGCAGCCGGACGGCACGATCCTGGGCCAGATCATCCGCCCCCTGAAGCGAGTGGGCGTATACGTGCCCGGCGGCAAGGCGGCATACCCGTCCTCGGTGCTGATGAACGTAATTCCGGCTCAGATTGCCGGAGTGCCGGAGATTGTGATGGTCACTCCGCCGTCGACCGGCGGCACGGAGGGCATCGATCCTTACATTCTCGTTGCCGCCGCAGAAGCTGGCGTGAACGAGATCTACCGCGTGGGCGGCGCGCAGGCGATCGCGGCACTGGCCTTCGGCACGGAGTCTATCGTGCCGGTCGATAAGATCTGCGGGCCAGGGAACATCTACGTGGCCCTGGCCAAACGCGAGGTCTACGGCGCTGTCGATATCGACAGCATCGCCGGACCGAGCGAGATCGTCGTGCTCGCCGACGATACCGCTGAGGCCGCCTACGTCGCGGCCGACCTGCTCTCGCAGGCCGAGCATGACGAGATGGCCTCGGCCATCCTGGTTACGTCATCGCAGCGCTTGGCGGAGGCCGTTGCTGCCGAAGTAGAACGGCAGCTACGTGAGCTTCCGCGCGAGGCCATCGCGCGCGCTTCCGTGGACAACTACGGCGCGATCATCGTCGTGGAGTCGCTGGCGGAAGGGATCTCCGTTGTGAACCGGCTAGCGCCAGAGCATCTGGAGATTGTAACAGAGGACCCGATGGGTCTGCTCGGCAGCATCGAGAATGCCGGAGCGATCTTCCTGGGCCCGTACAGCTCGGAGCCGGTCGGCGATTATTTTGCCGGCCCGAATCATATTATTCCGACCAATGGCACAGCACGGTTCTCGTCGCCGGTGGATGTGGATGATTTCATTAAGAAATCAAGCCTGATCTATTACAGCAAGGAAGCGCTGCTGAAGGACGGGGCAACGATTATTGAGCTGGCCCGCCGCGAGGGGCTGGAAGGCCATGCGCGTGCAATAGAGGTCAGACTGCAGAACGAAGCGAAGGGTGGAGACGGAAATGGAAAATAATAACAAGGCCCAGGACGTGCGCCAGGCGGGACTTAGCCGCAAAACAAATGAAACGGATATCAAGCTCACTCTGGCCGTGGACGGCAGCGGGGTTTCGGAGCTGGAGACGGATGTCCCGTTTCTGAATCATATGCTGGATTTATTCACAAAGCATGGCCAGTTTGATCTGTCCGTGCAGGCGCGGGGCGATATTGACATTGACGATCACCACACCGTGGAGGACATCGGCATTTGTCTGGGACAGGCGCTTCGTGAGGCCCTGGGCGACAAAAAAGGCATCAAGCGCTACGCGAGTGTCTTTATCCCTATGGATGAGGCACTGGCTCAGGTAGTTATCGATATTAGCAACCGCCCTCATTTTGAGTATCGTGCTGCATATCCATCGCAACAGGTTGGAAGCTTTTCCACAGAACTGGTGCATGAATTTCTGTGGAAATTCGCACTGGAGGCGCGGATTACACTGCATGTAATCGTGCACTATGGCTCGAATACCCACCACATGATCGAGGCGATATTCAAAGCGCTGGGCCGCGCGCTGGATGAAGCGACGATGATTGACCCGCGCGTGAAGGGTGTGCCTTCCACGAAGGGAGTGCTGTAGAATGACCGTTGCAATCGTCGATTACGGCATGGGCAATCTGCATAGTGTCAGCAAGGCGGTGGAACGACTCGGGTATAAAAGTCTTGTGACGGGTGAGGCCGGGGAGATTCTGGCTGCCGATAGCGTCATTTTGCCGGGCGTTGGTGCGTTTGGCGATGCGATGGAGCATCTGAAGGAGAACGGACTGGATGCTGTGGTCCGTGAAGCCGCATCTTCTGGACAGCCGCTGCTGGGGATATGCCTTGGAATGCAGCTGCTGTTCACCAGCGGCGAAGAATACGGCACTCATGAAGGGCTTGATCTTCTGCCTGGCTCGGTGGTCCGTTTTGCACCTCGTGAGGGCTACAAAGTCCCGCATATGGGTTGGAACAAGCTGGATTTCCTACAGCCGCAGAGTCCGTTGTTCGCGGGACTTGAAGCAGGGCATGTATATTTTGTACACTCTTTCCATGCTGTCATGGAACAGCAGGGCGATTTGCTCGCGATCACAGATTACGGTCATCCGGTTACAGCTATTGTGGGCCGGGAGAATGTATTTGGTATGCAGTTTCATCCGGAGAAGAGTGGAGAGCTAGGAATGAGGCTACTGGGCAATTTCTTGCAACTGAAGGGTACGCGGGTATAAGCCCGCTATATATAATGAACTTAAGAATCTCTATATGACTATTGACTATATTGTAGCGAAAGTGGGAGCGCCTCATGTCTTCTTTTATCGTATATCCGGCGATTGATATCCGGGACGGAAAATGCGTCAGACTACAGCAGGGGGATTACAACCAGGAAACCATATACAATGACAGCCCGCTGAAGGTAGCCAAATCTTGGGAAGAGCAGGGCGGGAAATTTATTCATCTCGTGGATTTGGATGGAGCCAAGGCCGGACATCCGGTAAATGACGCCATCATCGGAGCTATTGCCAAAAATGCGGGTGTTCCCGTCCAGGTAGGCGGAGGCCTCCGTACAATTGCGGATGTGGAAAAACTGCTGGGACTCGGCGTCAGCCGTGTCATTATCGGTACAGCCGCTATCAACGATCATGCCTTCACAGTGGCTGTGCTCGCCAAATACGGCGACAAAGTGGCGATTGGGATTGATGCCCGTGGCGGCTATGTTGCCACTCACGGCTGGCTGAACACCTCTGAGGTTCGTGCAGAGGATCTGGCCAAGGAGCTGGCAGCCAAAGGCGCTGAAACGTTCATTTACACCGACATCTCACGCGACGGTATGATGCAGGGTCCGAACATCGAGGGCATCGTGTCCATGGCCGCTACCAGCGGTAAAACCGTGATCGCCTCAGGCGGCGTTACAAGTCTGGACGACCTGCTGCGTCTTAACGTACATAGTGGTAGCGGAGTCGGCGGTGCGATAGTCGGCAAAGCGCTATACACTGGCAATATTGATCTTACCAAGGCTTTGCAGGCTCTAAACGAGAAGTAGAATGACCGACAGGCTTTAGCTGCACGAATGCAGTTTGAGCTCGATTCCAAGTTTAGTTCATCTTATGGTTATTCTTTACGCAGGCGGTTCGAAGCCGCCGTCCCGTGAGGGGCCAGAACGTGGAACACGAAAGTTGTTTAAGGTCTAAGGTTTAAAGTTTAAGGTTTAAGTTTAAGGTTTTGCCCTTGCAGGTGCAACGACGTAGAAGCGGCCCCGCAGGGGTAAGCGCTCATTAGCCATAATTGCCCGGGAGCTTAGGCCCCTGCCCACGCCAGCCATCCGGGTGTCCAGAGGGCCGGGGCCCTTGGGGTCCCCCTTGGCTAAGGGGGATTTAGGGGGATCGAAAAGGTTGGATCGTAAAAGGTTTTCACTCGAAAACTATGGAAAGGGGTTAGTTCATGTTAGCCAAACGCATCATTCCCTGTCTGGATGTTAAAGACGGGCGGGTAGTCAAAGGCGTGAACTTTGTGAATCTGCGCGATGCCGGTGATCCGGTGGAGCTGGCGGCATTGTATGACCGGGAAGGCGCCGATGAGCTTGTATTTCTGGATATTTCCGCCTCTGTGGAAGGCCGGGCAACGATGGTTGAAGTCGTGCGGCAGACCGCAGGTGAAATTGCCATCCCCTTTACAGTGGGCGGAGGGATCTCTACTCCGGAGGATATGAAGCGCATCCTGCGCGCGGGTGCGGACAAAATCGGTATCAATACAGCGGCGGTCAATAATCCGCAGCTCATTCTCGAAGGGGCCCGGCGCTTCGGAGCCCAGTGTATTGTAGTGGCGATGGATGCCAAATACAATGAGGCTTGGGGCGAATGGGAAGTATATACGCACGGCGGGCGCAAGCCTACGGGAATCCGTGCGTTGACTTGGGCCAAGGAGGCGGAGAAGCTGGGAGCAGGCGAGATTCTGCTGACCAGCATGGATGCGGACGGCACGAAGGACGGCTTCGATCTGAAGCTGACTGCTGCGGTGAGTGACCTGCTTACCATTCCCGTGATTGCATCTGGGGGAGCAGGGAAGACGGAGCATTTTTATGATGTATTTACGGAAGGTAAAGCCGACGCTGGACTAGCGGCGACGATTTTTCACTATAAAGAAATCGCCATTCATGATTTGAAGGCAGATCTGAAGCAAAAAGGGGTAGAGATCCGATGAGCGAAGCAGAGCAATTAACAGCCCAGAGCCAACAGGAAGTATTAGAGGGCATCCGCTGGAATGAAGCTGGACTGCTCCCTGCTGTAGTGCAGGATGCGAACAGTCTGGAAGTACTAATGGTTGCCTATATGAATAAAGAATCCCTACAGCTCTCGCTGGCGAGCGGACAGACCTGGTTCTGGAGCCGGTCGCGCAGCGAACTGTGGCATAAAGGGGGGACCTCCGGCAATACCCAGGCTATTACTTCCATCCATTATGACTGCGACAGCGACACTCTGCTGTTGAAGGTTGTACCGGAAGGGCCAGCTTGCCATACAGGGGAGACCTCCTGTTTCTTCCGCGAGCTCCCGCTGAGCCATCCGGCAGCAGCAGGCAGCGTTAAGGAACCAACTGCCGCGACTGCCTCGCAGGGGCTGAGCGACTGTGAGCGTTTTGCCGTTCTCGGGGAGCTGGAGCGGGTGATTGCCGAGCGGGAAGCAGAACGGCCGGAAGGTGCATATACAACCTACCTGTTCGATAAAGGTGTTGATAAAATTCTGAAAAAAGTGGGCGAAGAGGCCTCGGAAACGATCATCGCCGCCAAAAATAAAGACAATGCCGAGCTGCGCCTTGAAGTCAGCGATTTGATCTACCATCTGCTGGTGCTGCTGCAGGAGCGCAAGCTTCCGCTGGATGAGATTATGGAGGAACTGAGCGCCCGCCATGAACGGCCGCGCCGTGATTAGGAAGGAGCCTTCAGCATGCGTATTGATTACCATACCCACCATGAGCGCTGTGGACATGCAGTAGGTACCCTTGAACAGTATGTGCAGCGGGGGGTTGAACTGGGGCTGGAGCAGCTCGGTTTGTCTGATCACCTGCCGCTTCTTCATGTAGACCCGGATACCTACTATCCAGAGATGGCGATGCCGTTATCCGAGCTTCCCCGCTATGTGGACGAATGTCTGAACCTTAAGGAGCGTTATCGCGGAAGGATTGAGCTGCGTGTAGGACTGGAAGCCGATTATATCGAGGGCTACGAGGAGCAGATCCGTGAGCTTTTGGCACCGTATCCCTGGGACTATTTGATCGGTTCGGTGCATTTTCTCGGAGAATGGGACATTACGGATTTTCGCCAGACGCAGGGCTGGGAAGGTCAAGATGTGATGGAGGTTTACCGCCGGTATTATGATGCTGTACGGAAGTCGGCGTTATCGGGATTATATGATATTATAGGACATATGGATGTTATCAAACGGTTTGGCTACGGTCCACAGACACCAGAGGGCAAGGCAAAGGTGCGGGCGATGGAGCTGGAGGCGCTCAGTGCGATAGCGGGCAGCGGCATAGCGATGGAGCTTAATGCATCAGGGCTTACCAAGCCCTGCGCAGAGATGTTTCCTGCTGAGCATGTGCTGCAGCAGGCTTTGACGCTGGGCATACCGCTCACCCTGGGCTCTGATGCCCATGATCCAATGAAGCTGGGGGACGGCTTGCAGGAAGCCCGCAGCATGCTGTGGCACACCGGTTTCCGCGAATTGGCTGTGTTTGAGGGTCGCGTCCGTACATTGGTTCCGTTTGAACTATAAATTTTGATCCCCAGGAGGGTACTATGCATCATCATCAATTGCGTATTTTTTCCGGTTCGTCGAATCCGAAGCTGGCCGCTGATATTGCGGAGCGTCTGGGCGCACCGCTGGGCCAGATTAAGCTGACCCGCTTCAAGAGCGGCGAGATTTATGTGCATTATGAAGAGAGCATCCGGAACTGTGACGTATTTTTGGTGCAATCCCTCGCTCACCCCATTAATGAGCTGTTCGTAGAGCTACTGGTCATGATTGATGCGGCTAAGCGGGCGTCGGCAAGAACGGTGAATATTATTGTGCCTTACTACGGCTATGCCAGACAGGAGCGCAAATCCGCGCCGCGCGAGCCGATATCGGCCAAGATGGTAGCGGATGTGCTTACAACCGCCGGAGCTACCCGTGTGATTACGATTGATCTGCATGCGGCGGCTATTCAAGGCTTTTTCAACATCCCGGTCGATCACTTGACAGCACTTGATCTGATCAGCGGGTATCTGAAGGTAAAAGGCTTGTCCGACCTGGTTGTGGTATCTCCGGATGCAGGCCGTGCCTCCATGGCAGAGAAGCTGGCCAGCCGTCTGGACTCACCATTTGCTATTATGATCAAGAAGCGCCCGGCTCACAATGAATCGGTGATTACGCATGTGATTGGAGATGTAGAGGGACGGACGCCTATCATTATCGAGGACTTGATCGATACAGGTACAACGATTGTGAATGTGGTGGAAGGCCTGAAGGAGCGCGGGGCGAAGAACAGCATCGTTTGTGCAACTCATGGACTCTTTTCGGGAGATGCACTAAGCCGTATGGTCCACCCCAATATAGATGAAATTGTCGTTACCGATTCCATTGCGCTGCCGGATGATCATTCCAGCCGGTTCACTGTGCTCTCCGTAGCACCTATGCTGGCTGAAGCCACACGCATTATTATTGAAGGCGGTTCTATTGATAAGCTGTTCAGAGACGCGGGGATTTAATTCCTGCGTCTTTTTCATATTAGGACAAGAGACAATCCAGACTTAACAATCAGGGGGCTTGAATAGTTTTTTGAAGCTTTTTCCTCCTGAAGAGTCCCTTCCAATCTTGAGAATCCCCCTGTCACATGTGGTATACTGTGTGAAGACAGTCGGGACCAAAAATGGAAACGACGGCACTTAGGTGGGAGTCCGGGCAGGTGTATGCTGCCGCTCTCCTATTTTTCGTGAGGATAAGGAAGCTTACAAAGGGAGGTGCCTTGCTTCCATGATTGAGAGAACTTCAGAGAATAACGCGGTGAATGGTAACGTGATTCCCGTCACTCTGGATGCCAATTTTTTCTTTGAAAGAGCCGTACGGTCATTGGACCGCTTTCAATATGATAAGGCATTGAAGAATTTTCGCAAAGCTGTTGAATATGAGCCGGAAAACCCGGTGAATCATTGCAATATGGCGGGTATATTATCCGAGATGGGGAAATACAAGGATTCCAACGACATCTTGACTCATGTTCTGGATGAGATTGATCCTACTATGACAGAGTGCCACTTCTATATGGCTAATAACTACGCTAATATGGAAAACTTTGAAGAGGCGGAGCGCAGTCTTGTGACCTATCTGCAAGAGGATGCAAGCGGTGAGTTTCTGGCCGAGTCCGAAGAGCTGATGGAACTGCTGCAGTATGAGCTGGACCGGCCCGCTCCGCTAGTCCGGATCCGCAGCCGGGAAGGTGTGGTGGAGCATGACAGAGCCCGGAGTCTTTTGGAGGAAGGCAAATTCCCGCAAGCGGTCAAGCTGCTTGAAGAGATTGTCCAGAACATTCCGGACTTCCTGGCGGCACATAACAATCTGGCTCTTGCCTATTTCTATATGGGCCGCTTCGCCAAAGCCAAGGAATGTCTTGGCGAAGTGCTGAAGCAGGACCCGGGCAACCTGCATGCGCTCTGCAATATGGCGATTTTCCTGCAATATGCTGGCGATCAGGACCAGCTTGCGGGATTGGTGCGTATGCTTGAGGCGACAGTGCCTTTTCATCAGGAGCATGTATTCAAAATGGCGACAACGATGGGCATATTGGGCAAGCACCAAACTGCATATGGACATTTCCGCCGTCTGCTGAAGGATGAAGAGGTCGGCGGTGATGCCGGCTTGTACCATTATTGCGCGGCGGCGGCCAGCAATAGCGGGCTTCATACTGAGGCTATACGCTGCTGGCAGATGGCTTCCAGGCTGGACCCGGAATCAGCAGTGCCGAAATTTTTTCTGTCCCAGATGCAGCAGGCACAATCAGAGGGCAGGCCGCTGCCTCCGGTAAGCTATAATTATCAGCTGCCTTTTCAAGAGCAGCTGAAGCAGTGGAAGAACAATACGGACAGCTTCACGGAAGAAGTACAGAATAATCCGCTGCTGCGCGCTTCGTTCTTCTGGGCGCTGCGCTACGGTGATGCTAGTACGAAGCTCCAGGTGACAGAAGCGCTGCGCTGGATTGAGGACGATGAAATATCCGATGTTCTGAAGGGAGTTTCGGAACAGGAACCGCTGCAGGAGGCTGCGCTTCTCAGTCTGCAGCGGCTGATCGGCGGTAGTCCGGAGGAAAGTGTAGTCCAGAGGGCGGCTCAGGAACCGGTTGTGTCAAGCCATAAAGGGCCGCCAGAGTGGAAGGAAGACTGGCAGCGAGTTATAGATCATATGGCTGCTGTGATGGACCGGAGATTGGATGCCGCCCAGAAGAGAGATGCCGAGCTCCTCTGGAAGCAGTTCATAGCCCGCCTCTATCCGGATGTACCCTTGTTCCGGCATGCAGAGGGCTGGTGTGCGGCTCTGGAATATCTAACCGCCAAGCTTCATGGTCATCCGGTTACTTACCGCGAGGCTGCACAGCATTACGGCGTTTCCGTCTCCATGGTAAGCCGGTACGCACGGCGTATTCATCAAGCATGCGGGTTAACGCAGGACGGGGCGGCAGCAGACATTTTGCCGCCATTTACGGAAAATATCTGACCCTAAGGAGGACTTGCTAATGTACAAAACAATTGTAATCGGAACAGGTCCGGCAGGATTAACTGCTGCGATTTACCTGGCACGTGCCAATCTCAGCCCCCTTGTTATTGAAGGACTGCAGCCAGGAGGACAATTGACTACGACGACAGAGGTAGAGAACTTTCCTGGTTTTCCTGAAGGTATTCTAGGTCCGGATCTGATGGATAACATGCGCAAGCAGGCAGAACGCTTTGGGGCTCAATTTAAGAATGGCTGGGTGGATTCTGTGGATTTCTCGCAGCGCCCTTTCAAAGTAACCGTGGATGGTCTGGGTGTACTGGAAGCAGAGTCGGTGATTATATCGACCGGTGCTTCGGCGAGGTACCTGGGCATACCGGGAGAGCAGGAGAATGTCGGACGCGGGGTAAGTACCTGTGCAACCTGCGACGGTTTCTTTTTCCGTGGTAAAAAGATTGTCGTGGTCGGCGGCGGCGACTCCGCGATGGAGGAAGCCAGCTTCCTCACGCGATTCGCTTCCAGTGTAACTCTGGTCCACCGCCGTCCGGAACTTCGCGCTTCGAAGATTATGCAGGACCGGGCGCGGGAGAACAGCAAAGTAGCTTGGGCCCTGAACCGCACACCGCTTGAAGTGACCATCGGGGATACCGGGGTGAAGGGACTTACCGTCCGTAACAATGATACGGGTCTTGAGGAGCTCGTGGAAGCAGATGGCGTATTTGTCGCTATCGGCCACACACCGAATACCGCGTTCCTGGGCGGTCAGATAACTACGGATGCCAACGGCTACATCGTTGTGAATCCGGGGACAACCGAAACCAACATTCCCGGCGTGTTCGCTTGTGGGGATGTTCAGGATACCCGTTACCGGCAGGCGATTTCGGCTGCAGGAACCGGCTGCATGGCTGCTATGGATGCTGAGAAATATCTGGAAGGCGCTATGGTACATGACTGGAGCGAAGCGCTGGATAAGTAACCACAATGCTGGTTAAACAAATTTTTTGATTGACAATAAATACCTGCTAAAGTAGATTGTATTTAATTAGATAAGATACCCACTAGGGGAGCCTGAATAGGCTGAGACGGGGAAATTGAATTCCCGGACCCTTGAACCTGATCTGGATCATACCAGCGTAGGAAAGTGGAGCCGGACCTTTTTTGAGCACAGCCTTATTGGGCTGTTCATGAATAAAGCCGCTCCAGGTGGAGCGGCTTTTTGCTGCGTGCTGATCTTATCTGAATGGCTCACAGAGCGATGAGGAGGAGATAAAAATGTCAGATTCATCAAAAAAGGAACAAATCGATCTGTCGGGATTTCCCGCAAGCCGTAAGGTGTATGTAGAAGGCTCGCGTCCCGATATTCAGGTTCCGATGCGTGAAATCCGTCTTAGCCGGACCGAAGGTGTTGCGGGGGAAGAGGACAATGCACCGCTTCGTGTCTATGATACCAGTGGTATTTACACTGATGCCGCTGAAGATACCAATGTTCGGAAAGGGTTGCCTCCGCACCGCTTAAGCTGGATTGCGGAGCGCGGGGATTCAGTGGAGTACGCCGGGAGAACCGCTCAGCCCAGAGACTCCCGATTAGCTGCAGACCGGACGTCGGCAGAAGGGTTCGCCGGCTTGCGGCGGAATCCTTTAAGAGCACGTGAGAGCTGCAATGTTACCCAACTGCATTATGCGCGGCAGGGGATGATTACGCCGGAAATGGAGTATATCGCGATTCGCGAGAATACCCGGCCTGAATTTGTAAGGGATGAGGTCGCTGCCGGACGGGCCATTATCCCGGCTAATATCAACCATCCTGAGAGTGAGCCGATGATCATCGGCCGTAACTTCCTGGTTAAGATCAACGCGAACATTGGGAATTCCTCCGTGACTTCTTCCATTGAAGAGGAAGTGGAGAAGATGAGATGGGCGACCCGCTGGGGTGCCGATACGATTATGGATCTTTCCACTGGTACAAAAATTCATGCCACCCGCGAATGGATTATCCGCAACTCACCAGTACCGATCGGCACAGTGCCGGTCTATCAGGCGCTGGAGAAGGTAAAAGGAATAGCCGAGGATCTGACCTGGGAGCTATATCGCGACACGCTGATTGAACAGGCGGAGCAAGGCGTGGATTACTTTACCATTCATGCCGGGGTGCTGAAGCAGTATATCCCGCTTACTGCCGGAAGAATGACCGGAATTGTGTCCCGAGGCGGCTCCATCATGGCGGCCTGGTGCCTTGCACATCAGCAAGAGAACTTTTTATATACACATTTTGAAGAAATCTGTGAGATTATGAAGACTTATGATGTGGCCTTTTCCTTGGGAGACGGACTGCGCCCGGGCTCCATCGCCGATGCCAATGATGAGGCTCAGTTCGCTGAGCTGGAGACACTTGGGGAGCTGACAGCCATGGCCTGGAAACACGATGTTCAGGTGATGGTCGAAGGTCCGGGGCATGTGCCGATGCACAAGATCAAGGAAAATATGGACAAGCAGCTCGAGCTCTGCCAGGAAGCCCCTTTCTACACCCTGGGTCCGTTAACCACGGATATTGCCCCGGGTTATGACCATATTACTTCGGCGATTGGGGCGGCGATGATCGGCTGGTTCGGGACAGCGATGCTGTGCTATGTTACGCCCAAGGAGCATCTGGGTCTGCCTAATAAGAATGACGTGCGCGAAGGAGTTATCACCTACAAAATCGCTGCTCATGCTGCAGATCTGGCCAAAGGCCACCCGGGTGCCCAGGATCGGGACAATGCATTGTCCAAGGCTCGGTTCGAGTTCCGCTGGCGTGACCAGTTCCATCTGTCGCTCGACCCTGAGCGGGCGCTGGAGTACCATGATGAGACGCTTCCAGCCGAGGGTGCCAAAACAGCGCATTTCTGCTCCATGTGCGGTCCCAAATTCTGCAGCATGCGCATTTCGCACGATATCCGCAATTCGTCCAGACTGAGCCAAATGCTATAACCGGAACGGACTTTATAAAAGGCTGTTTCTTCTGCTGTAACAGGCGGAGGAAACAGCCTTTTTTTATATCCATAAGTTGGCATACAGGCATGATGGTAACAAAAACGGGGCCAATTCATTTCTGCTTTGCAATGAATAGTTGCAGGTATATAAGTTTCTAATTTAGTGACTGCAATCACTCTTTGGCCCCGTACCCTATGCTAAGCTGTTGTTGAGAAAGGTTATCAATTGACATGAAGCTAAGCTGCAGGAGGAGAGTGCAATGAGCAAACGCCTTAACATGGATGAATCCATATTCGAGCTGGTCAGTCGTTATCCGGAGGCCATAGACATTATGGTTGAGCTGGGTTTCCGCGATATTACGAAGCCTGGCATGCTGCAGACGGCGGGTCGGTTCATGACCTTGTCTAAAGGAATCACAATGAAGAAAATGGATCGCGAAACCGTCCGACTGGCCTTTCAGAGCCATGGCTTCGAGATTATTGAATAGATCACTGAGATTAACAAGTGGAATAGAGAAGGAGAGAGAACGATGAGCGAACTGATTAACAACCGTGAAATGGATATTCCTGAGCAGACACGCCGCCAAGCCATGCTTAAGGAGATTATTAAGGAACTGCATGCCGGAAAAAGTGTAGAGGAAGTCAAAGCGCGTTTTGCAGAAGCGGTAGGTGATGTTACGGTAGCCGAAATTTCCGCGATGGAGCATTCCCTGATGACAGAGGAGGGGATTCCTGTAACGGAGGTACAGCGCCTATGCTCTGTGCATACGGCCATTTTTAAAGGCTCAATCCAGGAAATTCACCGTTCTAACAAGCCAGAGGAGCAGCCGGGACATCCTGTCCACACCTTTAAGCTGGAGAACCGTGAGATTGAACGGCTTGTGAACTTCCGCTTGCAGCTGCATGCCGATAAATTCCAGCGGAACGACAGCGAAGAGATGATTTTCAAGCTGTTGGAGGATCTGAGCCTACTGCTGGATCTCGACAAGCACTATAGCCGCAAAGAAAATCTGTTGTTCCCTTACCTTGAGAAATACGGCATTTATGGACCAACCAAGGTAATGTGGGGAGTGGATGATGGTATTCGCGGTATGATTAAACAGGCAAAAGCGGCGCTCAGTGCGTACAACGGGGAAGCTGCGGAGCTTGGAGCTCTTCTGACGAACATTATCCAGGAAGTAAATGAAATGATCTTTAAGGAAGAAAATATTCTGCTGCCGATGGCGCTCGATAAGCTGACTGAAGATGAATGGGTCAAAATCGCCCGCGAAAGCGACGAAATTGGCTTCTGTCTGACTGCGCCGGAGCAGGAATGGATTCCTGAGCGTGCCGCAGAACCGGAGGGAGCAGCCGTGCAAGCGGAAGAAGGAGAGGGAGAAGGAGGATTATCGCCGCAAGGCTTTATCCGCTTCGAGACAGGCCTGCTGTCGCTGCATCAGCTGGAAACAGTGCTGAATCATTTGCCTGTCGACCTGACATTTATTGATGAAAATGATGTAGTCCGCTACTTCTCGCATGGGAAAGAGCGGATCTTCGCCCGCACTAAGGCCGTCATTGGACGCACGGTGCAGAACTGCCACCCGCCGCAAAGCGTGCATGTCGTTGAGAAGCTGCTGGAGGATTTCAAGGCGGGCCGCAAAGACGCTGAGGATTTCTGGATTGCCATAAAGGATAAATTTATCTACATCCGTTATTTCGCAGTACGTGACGAAGCAGGCCGCTACATGGGTACCCTCGAATTCACCCAGAACATCGCACCGATCCGCGCACTGGAGGGACAGAAACGGATTTTGTCGGAGTAGCCGTCTAGAGTCAAACGCCTCACCGGCCATCCCCTTAAGTGAAGTTGATCCATCCGCCCCTTGCCGCATAGGTAAGAGGCTTTTTTTATAAAGATAAGAATTTACAGGGTACTCTAAAAACCGTATCTTTAGTCTTAAAAAAATACCAGCCCCTTATGTGGCCGGGTGTGCCGCCTTTCCTTGACCGCAGGGGTACCTTCTATTATAGTGGGTACGTAGGATTAACTATTTTAGCATAGAAAAAGGTGGCTTGTTACATGTCTGAAAGTATCTACGTTGGCGTGGATTTAGGTGGAACCACGATTAAGGTTGGAATCTGCAATGCCGAGGGGAACCTGCTGCACACTTTTGAGGGGCCTACGGGAACTGCGGATGGCGTCGATGCCGTCATCGATAATATCGAAAAGTATGTGCGTCAGATTGTGGAGGACTCCCCGTACTCTTGGGATCAGCTTGCCGGTGTAGGAGCGGGCCTGGCCGGGTTTACGAATATTCGTGAAGGAATTATCATCCTTGCGCCTAACATAGGTTTTAGAGATGTGCCGATCCGCTCCATTCTTGAGGGTCGCTTGAACAAGCCAGTCAAAATAGACAATGATGCTAACGTCGCTGCACTGGGTGAGGCCTGGAGCGGAGCGGGACGTGGTGTGGAGAATTGCGTCTGCTACACGCTGGGCACAGGTGTCGGCGGCGGTATCATTATTAATGGTAAGGTGTATCAGGGTTTTGCCGGACTAGCGGGCGAGCTTGGTCATATTTCTGTAGTGCCTGATCTGGAAGCTATCCAATGCGGCTGCGGCAACATGGGTTGTTTGGAGACCGTTTCCTCTGCTACGGGTATTATTCGCATGGCCAATGATGCTGTTAGCCGCGGCGACCGCACTTCCCTGTCCATGGTGGAGAAAATTGCCGCAAAAGAGGTATTTGATGCAGCCAAGGCCGGAGATGAAGTTGCTCTGCGAATTGTGAACCGTGCTGCGTTCTATCTGGGTAAATCCATGGCTGCTGTCGCAGCGGTGCTTAATCCGGAGGTATTCATCGTTGGCGGCGGTGTCTCCAAAGCCGGAGATATTCTGTTTGAAGAGGTTCGCCGCGTGTTCGCGAAGCTGGCCCCGGCCCCACTACAGACCGGAGTGACCATCGTGCCTGCCGAGCTTGGAAATGATGCGGGTATTATTGGCGCTGCAGGTCTTTTGCTGCGTTCTTAAGCAGATGGAATTATTCATATACTATGTATAGGGAGGGGGCGCTTTGATGACCGAAATGGAACAATCACCGCCCGGTGGTGCCACCCTGATCATTATTACGGGCATGTCAGGTGCAGGCAAGACGATTGCCGTGCAGAGCCTGGAAGATCTCGGATTTTTCTGTGTGGATAATTTGCCGCCGGTGCTGATTCCCAAATTCGCAGAGCTGATTGAGCAATCCAAAGGGAAAATTGCCAAAGTAGCGCTTGTTATCGATTTGCGCGGAAGAGAATTCTTCACAGCTCTGTCGGAGTCACTGTCCTATATCAAAGATGAGTCAACGATCGGTTTTGAAATTCTCTTCCTGGATGCAACAGATTCCGTACTGGTACAGCGCTACAAGGAGAGCCGGCGGCATCATCCGCTGGCGCCCCAAGGCATGCCGCTGGATGGCATCCGCCTGGAACGTCAGATGCTGGAGGAGCTGAAGAATTCAGCAACCTTATGTTTTGACACCAGCAGCATGAAGCCTGTCCAGTTGAAGGAGAAGATTATATCGCGTTTTTCCCATCTGGGCAAAAGTACTCTTTCAGTTAATATTACTTCGTTTGGCTTCAAATACGGAATTCCGATCGACGCAGACCTTGTGTTTGATGTCCGTTTTTTGCCGAATCCTCATTATGTGGATCATTTGCGGCCAAAGACCGGTCAGGATAGCGAGGTTTACGATTATGTAATGAAATGGCCGGAGACACAGACGTTTCTGACCAAACTGTTGGATATGCTTCATTTCCTGATTCCGCAATACCGGAAAGAAGGCAAATCCCAGATTATTATCGGTATTGGCTGTACGGGAGGCAAACACCGCTCTGTGGCAATATCCGAATACCTGGGTAAGATGCTGGGGGTTAGCGAGACGGAGTCGGTAGCCGTCAGTCACCGGGACTCCGAGCGTGACCGGCATTAAGAGAGAAGGGGTCAATAGTGGCTGAAGAACAAGGACAACGTCCACGTATCGTCGTTATGGGTGGAGGTACGGGATTGTCTGTTATGCTTCGCGGTTTGAAGGAAAAGCCGCTTGATATTACAGCGATAGTTACGGTTGCGGATGACGGGGGAAGCTCTGGCATACTGCGCAGCGAACTGCAAATGCCGCCCCCTGGCGATATCCGCAATGTACTGACAGCAATGGCTGATGTAGAACCGCTTATGGCCCAGATCATGAAATACCGCTTCAGCAGCGGAGAAGGCTTGGCCGGGCATAGCCTCGGGAATTTGATTCTGGCGGCGCTTACGGACATTTCCGGTGACTTTGTCACTGCGGTCCGGGAGCTTAGCCGGTTATTCGCCGTGCGCGGACGCGTCTTGCCTGCTGCTGGCGAAGCTGTAGTGCTACACGCTGAGATGGCTGATGGCTCTATGATTACAGGTGAGTCCAAAATCCCTGAAGCCAGAGGAGTCATCAAACGGGTCTCCCTGGAGCCGGCAGATGTAGAGCCGCTCCCGGAGGCACTGGAGGCCATCCGCAATGCCGACGCCATCCTGTGCGGTCCTGGCAGTCTGTACACGAGTATTCTTCCTAATTTGCTGGTGCCTAAGCTGGCGGAGGCTGTTGTGGCCTCGGACGCGATCAAAATTTTTGTCTGCAACGTGATGACCCAGCCCGGGGAAACAGACAACTACACGGTTAGTGACCACCTTCAGGCCGTCTATGACCACGTAGGCCTTCATTTGTTCGATTACGTGATCGTGAACGATGGCGAGATTCCTGAGCAGGTCCAGTTAAAGTATGCAGAAAAGGGTGCCCGGCCCGTACAGCTTGACCTTGATGTAGTGGATGGCAACGGCTACAAAGTGATTGCCGACAAGCTGGTATTATTCAAGACCTATCTGAGGCATGATACAGATAAGCTAAGTCATCATATTTACCAGCTTGTGAAAGACTGGATTTCCAGATAAGTCTATTTTGTAGGAACATGAAAGAGGTGAGCCCCTTGTCTTTTGCGGCCCTTACCAAAAAAGAGCTGACGATGGTGGAGAGCCAGCCTTGCTGTGAGAAAGCAGAGATGTCCGCGCTGATCCGGATGAATGGTTCGGTGCAGCTTTCAAGCAAAAAGGTAGTCCTCGACATTTCGACGGAGAACGCCGCGATTGCAAGGCGGGTATATTCTTTGCTTAAGAAATATTACCAGGTCCATATCGAGCTGCTCGTGCGTAAAAAAATGCGTTTGAAGAAGAATAACGTCTATATCGTGCGGATTCCAAACCGCGTTCAGGAAATTCTCAAGGATCTGCGGATCGTCTCCGAAGGCTTCATCTTCACGGATGGGATCGACCACGAAATTGTCGGCAAGAACTGCTGCAAACGCGCATACCTGCGGGGGGCGTTTATGGCGGGAGGATCGGTCAATAATCCGGAGGGATCTTCCTATCATCTGGAGATTGCTTCGATGTACGAGGAGCACTGCAAGGCGCTGGTGGATCTGGCAGGTGAATTTCATCTGAATGCCCGCTGCATTGAGCGCAAAAAGGGTTTCATCCTGTACATCAAGGAAGGCGAGAAAATCATCGAGTTTCTTAGCCTGATCGGTGCACATCAAGCACTGTTCAAGTTCGAGGATGTGCGGATTATGCGTGACATGCGCAATTCCGTGAACCGGATCGTCAACTGCGAAACGGCCAACCTGAACAAAACCATAAGTGCGGCGGTGCGGCAGATCGAGAATATCAAGCTGTTGCAGCGTGAGGTGGGGCTGGAAAGCCTGCCGGATAAGCTGCGCGAAGTAGCCGAGATCAGACTGGCACACCCGGATATCAACCTTAAGGAAGTTGGCGAAATGCTGAAAGGCACAGTCAGTAAATCGGGAGTAAATCACCGTTTGCGCAAAATTGACGAGCTGGCTGATAAGGTCCGGGGTGGCTGATTATTTTTTTTCTAGTGCGGTTGCGGTTATAATGATATAATATTATAAAATTAATGTGAAATTTTTGGGCAGATCTCAAATAGGGGGTAAGCGTTTCATGACAAAGCACCCGGTAGTTGTACGGTTGAAGACGGGGCTTCACGCTCGGCCGGCAGCATTGTTCGTGCAGGAAGCTAACAAATTCTCGTCGGAGATTTTCGTGGAAAAAGACGATAAAAAAGTGAACGCTAAAAGCATCATGGGTATTATGAGCCTGGCGATCAGTTCCGGCACGGAGATTTATATCAGCGCGGACGGCGCCGATGCGGACCAAGCTGTAACCGCTTTGACAAGTCTTGTCAGCAAAGAAGAGCTTGAGAACCAGTAATTGTTGCAAGGCCTTACTTTTAAATGGTATGACAAAAAGCCCTCCGGGGCTTTTTTTAATGTCTTCGTATTGAGAGGTATAGGAAAGGATAAGGTTACGGTTATCTGCTCCTGTGGTCTTGTATGACTTTTTTTCTTTTCTATTGAGATGATATGCAACTTTTGCCAAGCCGCGCCGTCTAGAGAGTACCAACAACAATTACAAATAACGAAAGGGGATGGCAAACATGAATGCATGGAGCAAAAAGCTCGGAGCGGTAATGCTGGCAGGGAGTTTGATGATAGGGGGGATGGCTTTGAGCGGAGCATTCCAAGGCCCTGAAAAGGCTTACGCCGCAGAAGAGGCCCAGAGAAACATCGTCAATGTGACGGGCAAAGGAGAGCTTTCCATCAAACCGGACGTTGTCTATCTGTCTATCGGGGTAAGCACTTCGGCAGCAACGGCAGAAGAGGCGCAGAAAACTAATGGAGCCAAAATCACCAAGATCACCACACTGCTGAAGACGACTTGGGGCATTGCAGATAAAGATGTTCAGAGCACCCAATTCAGCGTACAACCGAACTACAGCTATTCTGATAAAGATGGCCAACAGGTTAAAGGCTACATTGCCCAGCATACGTTGAAGGTAACCTATCGTGATCTAACCAAGGTTGGAGCGCTGCTGGATGCCGCTTCTAACGCAGGAGCGAACAACATTGGCAATGCCCAATTCGCCATTGAAGATCCGTCAGCCTTTGAAGCGCAGGTGATTGAAAAAGCCATGACCAATGCAGATGTAAAAGCTGGAGCTATTGCCAAAGCAGCCAAACGCAGCCTGGGCCAGGTCATTACGGTCACACAGAATGATGACGGCAACAACCCAGTGATCTATATGGAAAATGCGGCAATGTCCAAAGCAGCGGCAGATACAGCCGGCGGCACTTCCGTTGAGCCGGGAGAAGTGAAGGTTTCAACACAGCTTACCGTAATGTATGAGCTGAAATAGTCCGTTTTCCTCAAGAGGCGCTTCTTCTGCTGGTTACAGCAGGGAGCAGTGCCTCTTTTTTTGCGGGAAATGGTTGCGAGATCTCTCATTTTGTTTAAAGAAATGTAATAAGCAGCACTGAAATGATCGGCGAAGCTTAAGAAATTGTAAAGGGCTTTGTAACAACCGTTGCTCCTGATGTCTCTATAATGGTAAGAGTGGAAACAAGGGCAGCAAGCAGGCTGCTCTACGGTATTCTGGGATTTTCATCTAATCTATCATCGTATTAGCGGAAGGGGATAACCATATGAAGAACATCAAGAAGAAACAAGCCCTCACATGGGGGGCAGGTATTATGGCGGCAGGGATTCTGCTAAGCGGAGGGATTCTGCCCGCAGGGACCAGTCAGGCTGCTTCGGCTGCGGTTAAGGCAAATGCGGAACATTCGCTAGTGGTGCTGAAGGTAAACGGGAAGATTACACCTCAGACTGGTGTTGTCCATGAAGGGAAAGTATGGGTGCCGGTGACTTTTTTACGCGATTCACTGGGTATGTCCTTGACCTATGATAAGGCAGAAAAGGTCTATACAATCGGTAAAGGAACAACGAAGGTTAATCTGTCTCTCACCGATTACGAAATTTCAATCCGTGTGAATAATTATTATCTAAATGGTTATCAAGCCCAAAATATCAACAATCGGCTGTTCGTTCCGCTTGATCTGCTGAGCGATTATCTGGGGTATAAGGGGGACTATAGTGCGGCTACAGGCGCTTTGAATGTCGTCAGCAAACCGCAAAATGCGATCACCATAAAGACGGAGAGCATCGTTAAGGAAAGTAAGGACACACCGGTCAAACTGGATTATCCGCAGATCAGCGGTCTGGTGAATGCCAAGGCCCAGCAAACGATCAACGATACAATTAAGCAGACACTCAACAAGTTTGCAGCTGAAGCAGAGAAGGAAATTGCGAATAGATCCTCGGACGACCGGCCGTATGAGTTCGACGGCGGCTATGTGATCACATACAATCAAGACGGCATACTCAGTCTGATCACGACCCAGTACAGCTATACTGGCGGTGCCCACGGCATGACTTACCGCAATGCATTCACGTTCTCTCTGAAGGACGGCAAGCGCCTCCTGATCGGGGATTTACTGAAAGCCAACCCGAACTATAAAAAAGAGCTTAATGCCAAGCTGTCCAAGCTAATCAAAGCAGAGGGCGGTTACCTGGGAGGCTTCACCGGCCTGAATACAGAGAAGAATTTTTATGTGAAAGACGGAAAATTGGCAGTATTCTTCCAAATTTATGAATATACAGCATATGCTTCCGGGTTCCCTGAATATGAGTTCACCTTCAAGGAGCTTCTGCCAGATGGAAGCAGCCCGTTCGCTAGTCTGAAATAAGTGCATTCTTGCATAAAACAGGAGATTAGCCCGCTCCGCTAATGCCGTATATGGACACCTTCCCGTTGCCTGGTGCCTCCCCCGTTCATAAGCTAAAGGAGAAACCAGCTTAACAAGCGGGGAGGGAAGGAAATGAGTTATCTCTACACGGCCATTGGCGACTCCTTGACGACCGGATTCGGAGCGTTGCCGGGTAATGGCTTCGTACCCGTTTACCGCAGAATGGCAGAGCGGCGGCTCCGCGCTCCAGTCGGATCGGTCAATCTTGGTATCAATGGTCTAACTACGGCTGCATTGGAGCAACGTCTAAGCCGTGACCCCATGTTCCGCCAAGCTGTCCGGGATGCAGATATTGTAACGTTGTCCATTGGCGGAAATGATCTGATCAAAGCAGCCAAAGCCGTGTCATTTCGTCCGGGTCACCTGTCTCCGGCGCTGGAACGGGCGCTTTACGCATGTAAAAGAAACTTCAGCGAGATTATGGGTTCACTCTGGCAGTTAAAGAACGGGAGCCGCCGGCCCTATATCATCCGGATGGTTGGACTCTATAATCCTTATCCCCAGTTATCGGAAGCTACAGACTGGGTACGCCAGTTTAACGGCTATGTTGCGGGTTACAGCAGCAATGTATGCGGGTTTGCCTCCATCTATCATGAGTTCGCCGGCAATGAGCGTGGACTGCTGTCACTGGATCATGTCCATCCTAACGGCAGAGGGTACCGTGTAATCGCCGGGAAGCTCGATGCCTTGGGTTACAGCCGGCTCGGATAACGAATTACTGCTACACATACAAAAGAGGCTGCTCTAGACCTTGATGGTCCAGGCAGCCTCTTTTGCATGTGCTGAGAATTATACGCCTGCAGGCAGCGTCTTCTCAATAACCTTATCGACAATACCGTATTCAGCTGCTTCAGCAGCGGTCATGAAGTAGTCGCGGTCGGTATCCTTCTCGATGCGCTCCAGCGGTTGGCCAGTGCGTTCAGATAGGATACGGTTCAGCTTGTCGCGGAGCTTAAGGATACGGCGGGCACGGATTTCGATGTCTGTAGCCTGTCCTTGAGCACCACCCAGCGGCTGGTGGATCATGATTTCACTGTTGGGCAACGCGAAGCGTTTGCCCTTGGCACCGGCATTCAGCAGGAAAGCCCCCATGGAAGCGGCCATGCCCACACAAATGGTGGAAACATCCGGTTTAATGTATTGCATTGTATCAAATATAGCCATTCCGGCTGTGATGGAACCACCAGGGCTGTTCACATACAGATGAATATCCTTATCCGGATCCTCGGCAGCCAGGAAGAGCATTTGGGCGATGATGGAATTGGCTACCACGTCATTAACCTCCGTTCCGAGGAAAATGATGCGGTCCTTCAGCAGGCGGGAATAGATGTCATAAGCGCGCTCACCGCGGTTGCTCTGTTCTACTACCATAGGAATATAACTCACGTGGAAAACCTCCTTGAATTGGTTCTTCGAATGTGTTCATTTTTACTGTTACCGTATTAACCACATGATAAACAAATTCAAACAAAAAGTCAAAGAAAGTCAAACTTAGTTTATAAAAAAAGAGCCAACAAGCGGCTCTTTGGTTAAATACTATAGGTGGGACTGCTAAAATATGTACAAAAGTGAAATTAATGGCGCGCCCGCCAAGAATCGAACTTGGATCTCAGGCTTCGGAGGCCTACGTCATATCCATTGGACCACGGGCGCAACAGAAACTATTATAATCTATTTAGGGTTCAAATGCAACGGCTTAATCACACTGCTGTAAAAATATCTTTGTCTTCTTCTAATATGCGGCCTCCAGCGTTCGGGGAAATTCATTTACAGGGCTTTTATCCGGGAGTCACAGGACTTTCAGCACTTTCCATGACGCGGCAGATGTATAAGATGAAAAGAGGTTGAGAATTATAGTCTCGGAAGACTTGCACTCCGCGTAATATTTGGGTAGAATATGGGTGGGACTTAAAAAGTTAACCCGGGACGTTTTAAGACCATGGACAAGGGAATAAGAGGAAGACGAAGTTGCAGGAGTGAAAGCATGCGTAATTTATTAGAAATCCAAAAGCAGCTTCTGCCTGATCTCATGGAAACCCTTAAGAGACGTTACACGATTCTACATCAGATCATGCTGTCCGATATTATTGGGCGCAGAACGCTTGCCGCATCGCTTGATATGACAGAGCGGGTGCTGCGTGCCGAGACGGATCTTCTGAAATCGCAAGGGCTCATTGAGATCGAGAGCGTAGGCATGCGCGTAAGCGATGCGGGGCGCAGACTGCTTGACCTGCTGGAGCCAATCGCCAAGAGCCTGTTTGGTCTGGATGATCTGGAAGATAAAATTCGTACAACGTATGGTCTGAACAAAGTTATTGTTGTACCTGGTGATTGCGAGACGTCGCCGTTCACGAAGCGTGAGCTGGGACGCGCCGGCGCCAAGGCATTGCTTGGTGTACTGCGGTCGGATGATACCATTGCCGTTACGGGCGGTTCAACGCTTGCTGAAATGGCTGATCAGCTCACGCCTCCGTTATCCCTTTCCTATAAGAACGCTTGGGTTGTTCCGGCGCGCGGGGGATTGGGTGAGAGCATGGAGATCCAGGCTAACACCATCGCTTCAAAGATGGCCAAACGGATGGGAGCCAATTACCGCCTTCTGCATGTGCCTGATTTACTTAGTGAAGATGCTTACCAGTCACTGGCGCTCGACGCAAATATTGGAGAGATCGTGCAAATTATCCGCAGATCACGAATTATTGTGCATGGTATTGGGGATGCCATTGAAATGACCCGCCGCCGCAAGCTGGATGAGACTACAGTCTCGGAGATTCAGGAAGAAGGAGCGGTTGCCGAATCGTTCGGCTATTATTTCAATGAAGAAGGTCAGGTTGTTCATACCATGCTGACTATGGGGCTCCGCCTTGAGGATATTATCCGCACGGAAGTGGTTGTTGGGATTGCAGGAGGCAAACGCAAGGCGAAAGCCATTCATGCGATGCTGCGGTTCGGGCAGGAGGATATACTCGTTACCGATGAGGCAGCTGCTGTCGAAATTGGCAAAGAAATTGACAATCAGATCCAGGCAGTCCTATAGCTTCCAGAATATGGGGAGCAAGCAAAGGACTTATGCATTATACTTAACATTGTTGTCTTGACGAGCCTCACGGCCTGTCTTGAATAAATAAAACGAAATCTAGGAGGAACTATTCAATGAGTGTAAAAGTTGGTATTAACGGTTTTGGACGTATTGGACGCCTTGCATTCCGCCGTATTCAAAATGTAGAAGGTATCGAAGTGGTAGCAATCAATGACTTGACTGACGCTAAGATGCTTGCTCATTTGCTTAAATATGATACAACTCAAGGTAAATTCCAAGGCGATGTTGAAGTGCATGACGGCTTCTTCAAAGTTAACGGCAAAGATGTTAAGGTTCTTGCTAACCGCAACCCTGAAGAACTTCCTTGGGGAGAGCTTGGCGTTGATATCGTTCTGGAATGCACAGGTTTCTTCACCACTAAAGAAGCCGCTGAAAAGCACCTTAAAGGTGGAGCTAAGAAAGTAGTTATCTCCGCTCCAGCTACAGGCGACATGAAAACTGTTGTTTACAACGTTAACGATGACATCCTTGACGGTTCCGAAACAGTAATCTCCGGCGCTTCTTGCACAACGAACTGCCTGGCTCCAATGGCAAAAGTCCTGAACGACAAGTTCGGAATCGTTGAAGGCCTGATGACTACTATCCACGCTTACACAGGTGACCAGAATACTCTTGATGCTCCACACGCAAAAGGCGACTTCAGACGTGCCCGCGCTGCTGCTGAGAACATCATTCCTAACACTACCGGTGCTGCAAAAGCTATCGGTCTGGTAATCCCAGCACTGAAAGGCAAACTTGACGGTGCAGCACAACGTGTGCCTGTAGCGACTGGTTCCCTGACTGAGCTGGTTACTGTTCTGGATAAGAGCGTAACTGTTGAAGAAATCAACGCAGCAATGAAAGCAGCTTCCGATCCAGAAACTTACGGCTACACTGAAGATGAAATCGTATCTTCCGACATCAAGGGTATGACTTTCGGTTCCCTGTTCGATGCTACACAGACTAAGGTCCTGACTGTTGGCGACAAACAACTGGTTAAAACTGTTGCTTGGTATGACAATGAAATGTCCTACACTGCACAACTCGTTCGTACTTTGGAGAAATTCGCTAAACTGGCTCAATAATACCGATTTCAAATAAGCAGCATCTATAGAGCGGAAACAGAAGTTCCTTGTTTCCGCTCTTTCTAAATGAATTCGTGGTTGTACCAATTTTGGGTGTGGAGGAAAATTAATCATGAACAAAAAAAGTGTCCGTGATGTAGAAGTGAAAGGCAAGCGCGTATTCGTACGTGTAGATTTCAACGTGCCAGTGGAAGACGGCAAGATCACAGATGATACCCGTATCCGCGAAACCCTTCCAACAATTAAATACCTGATTGAGAATGGTGCAAAGGTCATTCTGGCCAGCCACATGGGCCGTCCTAAAGGCCAATTCGTTGATTCCATGCGTTTGACATCGGCTGCTGTGCGTCTGTCCGAGCTGCTCGGCAAACCGGTAGCCAAAGCTGATGAAGCTATCGGCGAAGCAGTAAAAGCAAAAATCGCTGAACTGAACGATGGCGATGTGCTTGTGCTTGAGAATGTCCGTTTCTATCCGGGCGAAGAAAAGAACGATCCTGAATTGGCTAAGCAGTTCGCAGAACTGGCTGATCTGTTCGTCAACGACGCATTCGGCGCAGCTCACCGTGCACATGCTTCCACTGAAGGTATCGCTCACTTCCTGCCGGCTGTATCCGGTCTTTTGATGGAGAAGGAACTGTCCGTTCTGGGCAAAGCTCTTTCGAACCCTGAACGTCCTTTCACTGCCATCATCGGCGGCTCCAAAGTTAAAGACAAAATCGACGTTATCGACAACCTGCTGACTCTGGCTGACAACGTATTGATCGGCGGCGGCCTTTCTTACACCTTCACCAAAGCTCAAGGCTTCGAAATCGGCGAATCCCTGGTAGATAACGAGAAGCTCGAAGCTTCGCTCGGATTTATCGAAAAGGCTAAAAAACTTGGCAAGAACTTCCTGCTCCCGGTAGACGTTGTTGTAGCTGACAAGTTCGGCGCAGACGCGAATACCAAGGTAGTAGACATCAATGAAATCCCAGCAGGCTGGATGGGTCTGGACATCGGTCCTAAGACTCGCGAACTCTATGCAGATGTGATCAAGAACTCCAAGCTGGTTGTATGGAACGGACCTATGGGCGTGTTCGAAATCGACATCTTTGCTGAAGGAACCAAGGCTGTAGCTCAGGCTTGCGCAACAACCGAAGGTTATACGATCATCGGCGGCGGTGATTCCGCAGCAGCTGCAGAGAAATTCCACCTGGCTGACCAAATGGACCATATCTCCACTGGCGGCGGCGCATCACTCGAGTTCATGGAAGGCAAGGCACTTCCTGGCGTAGAAGCACTGAACGACAAGTAAGACGTAGAAGGTAGAAGGAGGCATTCCATTACTATGAGCAGAACACCTATTATCGCCGGGAACTGGAAAATGTTCAAAACCGTTTCCGAAGCGGAAGGCTTTTTCGCTGAAGTCAAAGGCCAAGCAGAAGTGAAAGGCGTAGAAACCGTAATCTGCGCACCATTCACGAACCTGCCAGCACTGGTTGCAGCAGCCAAGGGTACCAGCATTAAGATTGGCGCACAGAATCTGCACTTCGAAGATAACGGAGCCTACACAGGCGAAATCAGCGGCGTAATGCTGAAAGACCTTGGTGTAGATTACGTGATCATCGGCCACTCTGAACGCCGTGCATACTTTGGCGAGACAGACGAAATCGTGAACAAGAAGATGCATGCGGCATTCCGCCACGGCATCACTCCAATTGTATGTGTAGGCGAAAAGCTCGAAGAGCGTGAAGCTAACCAGACAAAAGATGTTTGCAAAGTTCAAACCGAAGGCGCATTTGCCGGCCTTAGCGCAGAGCAGGCTGCAAGTGTCGTTATTGCTTATGAGCCAATCTGGGCTATCGGAACAGGTAAATCCTCTACTTCCCAGGATGCCAATGAAGTTATCGCTTACATCCGTACACTTGTAAAAGACCTGTACGATGAAGCGACTGCTGAAGCAGTGCGTATCCAATACGGCGGTAGTGTGAAGCCTGAGAATGTTACGGAGTACATGGGTCAGAGTGACATCGACGGCGCGCTCGTCGGCGGTGCCAGCCTGCAGCCTGCTTCGTTCGTTTCATTGGTTGAGGGGGCGAAGTAAGGATGTCAGCACCAAAACCCGTTGCTTTGATCATCATGGATGGTTTCGGTCTGCGTAATACGATTGAAGGCAATGCTGTTGCCCAAGCCAACAAGCCGAACTATGACCGTTACCTGAAGCAGTATCCGAACACTACGCTTACCGCTTGCGGCGAAGCTGTGGGCCTGCCGGAAGGACAGATGGGGAACTCCGAAGTGGGTCACCTTAACATCGGTGCCGGCCGGATCGTATACCAGGACCTGACCCGTATCGATAAGTCGATCCGTGATGGGGAATTCTTTGAGAACGAAACACTGGTTGCTGCTGTAAGAAGCGCTAAGTCAACCGGCAAGAAGCTTCACCTGTATGCGCTTGTATCCGACGGAGGGGTGCATAGCCATATCAAACACCTGTTTGCTATGCTCGATCTGGCCAAGAAAGAAGATATGCACGAAGTGTATATTCATGCTTTCATGGATGGCCGCGACGTTCCTCCTGACAGCGGACAGAAGTTCGTTCAGGAGCTGATCGCCAAGATTGAAGAAGTGGGCGTAGGCAAGATTGCTACGGTATCCGGACGGTACTTCGCGATGGACCGTGACAAACGCTGGGAACGTGTAGAGAAGGCTTACCGCGCTATGGTTTATGGCGAAGGCCCGAAATATACTGATGCTCTGCAGGCGATTACTGGATCTTACCAGAACTCTGTATATGATGAATTTGTTGAGCCTAGCGTAATTGTAGACAGCGAAGGCAAACCGACAGCGACTGTTGAGAGCGGCGATTCCGTCGTGTTCCTCAACTTCCGCCCGGACCGTGCTATTCAGCTGTCCCAGGTATTCACGAATTCGGATTTCCGCGGCTTCGACCGGGGTCCATTATTCCCGCAGAACCTGCATTTTGTATGTTTGACTACATTCAGTGAGACTGTTCAAGGCTATGTGGCATATTCGCCTAAGAACTTGGACAATACACTGGGTGAAGTGCTTGTACAGCAGAACAAGAAGCAGCTGCGTATCGCGGAAACCGAGAAGTATCCGCACGTAACCTTCTTCTTCAGCGGTGGACGCGATGAAGAGCTTCCTGGCGAAACCCGTATCCTGATTAACTCACCAAAAGTGGCAACCTATGATCTTCAGCCTGAGATGAGCGCATACGAAGTGGCGGCGGCCTGCGTAGCGGAAATCGAGGCAGACAGACAAGATGCCATTATCCTGAACTTTGCGAACCCTGACATGGTAGGACACTCCGGTATGCTGGAGCCAACCATCAAGGCTGTGGAAGTAACGGATGAATGTGTGGGTAAGGTTGTGGATGCAGTTGTAGCCAAAGGCGGCGTTGCCATCATCATTGCCGACCACGGTAATGCGGATATGGTGTTTGACGAGAATGGTCGTCCGTTCACGGCACATACCACCAACCCGGTTCCTTTCATTGTAACCACCGAAAATGTTGTACTGCGCGAATCCGGTATTCTCGCAGACGTGGCACCAACGATCTTAGATCTGATGGGACTTCCGCAACCTGCGGAAATGACCGGACAGTCCATGATTGCCAGCCGCAAATAGTCAGTACCCTGCCAGACCTGTAAGACCTGCAAGACTATAACCTATGTTAAAAGGAGATTAACTTACATGACTATTATTTCTGATGTATATGCTCGCGAAGTCCTCGACTCCCGCGGTAACCCTACTGTAGAGGTTGATGTTTATCTGGAATCCGGCGCTAAAGGCCGCGCTATCGTTCCTTCCGGCGCTTCCACAGGCGCTCATGAAGCTGTAGAGCTTCGTGATGGCGATAAATCCCGTTACATGGGCAAGGGCGTTCTGAAAGCTGTTGAGAACGTAAATGAAATTATTGCTCCAGAAGTAATCGGTATGGACGCTCTTGACCAAGTGGGCATCGACAAATTGATGATCACTTTGGACGGAACTCCTAACAAAGGCAAGCTGGGTGCTAACGCAATCCTGGCAGTATCCATGGCCGTAGCCCGCGCTGCAGCAACAGCTTTGGACATTCCTTTGTACGTATATCTGGGCGGATTCAATGCTAAAACTCTTCCAGTACCAATGATGAACATCATCAACGGTGGTGAGCATGCCGACAATAACATCGACGTTCAAGAGTTCATGGTTCTTCCTGTAGGTGCTCCAAGCTTCAAAGAAGCTCTTCGTACTGGTGCGGAAATCTTCCACAACCTGAAATCCGTACTGCAATCCAAAGGCCTGAACACAGCTGTAGGCGACGAAGGCGGCTTCGCACCGAACCTTGGTTCGAATGAAGAAGCAATCACTACAATCATCGAAGCTATCGAAAAAGCCGGTTACAAACCAGGCGTTGACGTATTCCTAGGTATGGACGTAGCTTCCACTGAGTTCTACAAAGACGGTAAATACACACTTGCTGGCGAAGGTAAATCTTACACTTCCGCTGAGTATGTTGACCTGCTTGCTTCATGGGTTGAGAAGTACCCAATCATCACCATCGAAGACGGTATGTCCGAAGACGACTGGGATGGCTGGAAATTGCTTACTGAAAAATTGGGCGACAAAGTCCAACTGGTTGGTGATGACTTGTTCGTTACGAACACTGAGCGTCTGGCAACTGGTATCGAAAAAGGTATCGGTAACTCCATCCTGGTTAAGGTTAACCAGATTGGTACACTGACTGAAACTTTCGATGCTATCGAAATGGCTAAACGTGCTGGTTACACAGCAGTAATCTCCCACCGTTCCGGTGAATCCGAAGATAGCACAATCGCTGACATCGCTGTTGCAACTAACGCTGGTCAGATCAAAACAGGTGCTCCTTCCCGTACAGACCGTGTTGCTAAATACAACCAGTTGCTTCGCATCGAAGATGAACTGGGCGAATTGGCTCAATACAACGGCCTGAAATCCTTCTACAACCTCAAAAGATAATTCCTTTTGAGCAAAGTATATAGAGCCTGCCGGATTCGGCAGGCTTTTTTTGCCTATCTGTACTCAATTGGTTGTATTCGCATCTTGGCTATGATAAAATTAAAATGCTGTTTATGAAACGTGAATCCCAAATTAGCATAGATAGTGATGCTTGGACGTAGGAGGTGGAAGTGAATGGATATCTTTTTGAAAGTAGTGCTCCTGATTTTTTCCGTCGGTCTGATTGCGGTCGTTCTTCTGCAAAAAGGGAAAAGCGCAGGTCTTTCCGGTGCCATCTCCGGCGGTGCTGAGCATCTCTTCGGTAAAACAAAAGCACGCGGTATGGAGCTCGTACTGCAGCGTGTAACGGTTGGACTGGCAGCAGGATTTTTCATTATGTCGATCCTTGTGGCCGTTCTGGTAGACTAGATTACTAACAGCAAGCCTTCACTCTGTTCTCTATAGAATGGGGCGGAGGCTTTTTTGTTACGTATACGATTAAAGGGGCCCCGCAAAGTACCTGAGTAAGCTTCATGCCCAGGTCTGCTTTGTGGGGTTGTTTTGGAATATACAAGTTTTGCGGTTGAGAAAATTTTGTGCTGTGTTAACCGTCGGTTGATCATAAAAGGGATGCCGGGGATTGATTTCGTGTATACTAGGGTATGAGTATATAAAGGTAAAATTTACTGGAATACACACAGGCAATAGAGGACAAGACATACATATATGCCAGCGGCATAAGAATGCTGCGGAGGGCCGAGGTGACGAAATTGATAACACAGGAACAATTACTGGATTTCATGCGGGAGACCGCTTATAAACCGCTCACATATGACGAACTGGTGAGCCATTTCGCGATAGAGGAGAGCGAGTCGTTCAAAGCATTCGAGGATTTGCTGCTCTTGCTGGAGCAGGATGGAAGAATGATTCTGACCCGCAATGCCCGTTATGGGGTGCCTGAGCGCATGGATATGGTACGCGGACGTGTGCAGGCACACGCGAAGGGGTTTGCTTTTCTCATCCCCGATGACCGCGATCATCCCGATATCTATATCAATGCCAATGACCTGAAAGGTGCGATGAACGGCGATATCGTTCTGGTTCGCATTACATCACGTAGTCCGTCTGGCGGGCGTATGGAAGGCGAAGTCGTGCGGATCGTCAAAAGAGGGGTACTGCAGACCGTCGGTGTGTTCCAGAGCCTGGAGACGTATGGCTTTGTGCTGCCGGATGACAAGCGGATTAACCGGGATATTTTTATTCCGAAGCAGTCCTTCAAAGGTGCGGTTGACGGTGAGAAGGTTGTAGTCCGTATTGTGAATTACCCGGAGGGCCGCGCAGCGGCTGAGGGGGAAATCATTGAGATTCTGGGGCATAAGGATGACCCGGGTGTGGACATTCTGTCGGTGATCCGTAAGCATCAGCTGCCGGAGGCTTTTCCGGGTGAAGTGATGCATGAAGCGGAGCAGGCCCCGGATTCGATTACCGAGGACGAGATCATCCAGCAGGGACGCCGCGATCTGCGCGGTCTGAACATTGTCACCATCGACGGTGCGGACGCCAAGGATTTGGATGATGCGGTGAACGTGTCTCGTCTGGAGAATGGGCACTACAAGCTGGGTGTGCATATCGCGGACGTTGGTTATTACGTACGTGAAGGCTCTGAGCTGGACAAAGAAGCTTATGACCGCGGCTGTAGCGTGTATCTGGTCGACCGGGTGATTCCGATGCTGCCTCATCGCTTGTCGAATGGTATCTGCAGTCTGAATCCCAAGGTGGACCGGCTGACGATGTCCTGTGAGATGGAATTCGACGAGCATATGAAGGTCGTGAAGCATGATGTCTTTACGAGCGTGATCCGCACCAAAGAGAGAATGACGTATTCCGATGTCCGCAAAATCGTCGAAGACGAAGATCCCGAGCTGCTGGAGCGCTACAGTCCGCTGATCGACGACTTCCGTCTGATGAAAGAACTAGCGATGAAGCTGCGGGGTGCCCGGATGCGGCGTGGGGCGGTCGATTTCGACTTTGAAGAGAGCAAGATTATCGTTGATGAGAGCGGCAAGGCTATAGATATCGTGAAACGCGAGCGGTCCGTGGCTGAGCAGATCATCGAGGAATTCATGCTGGCGGCCAATGAGACTGTGGCTGAACATTTCCACTGGCTGAAGGTGCCATTCCTATACCGAATTCACGAAGATCCGGACCCGGAGAAGCTGCAGAACTTCATGGCCTTCGCGGCGAACTTTGGCTATCATGTCAAAGGCCGGGGCAATTCCGTACATCCACGCGCCCTTCAGGATCTGTTAGAACAGATTCAAGGAACGAAGGAGCAGACCGTCATCAGTACCATGATGTTGCGCTCTATGAAGCAGGCGAAGTATGATGCGGAGAGCACAGGCCATTTCGGGCTGGCAGCCGAGTTTTACTCCCATTTCACATCACCGATCCGCCGTTATCCGGATCTTGTCATTCACCGCGTCATGCGTGAGGTCATCGAGAATGGCGGGGCGCTCACAGAGAAGCGTCATGAATATCTCGCCAGCCGGATGCCGGAAATCGCCCAGCAATCTTCGGAACGCGAGCGTGTAGCCGTAGAAGCTGAGCGCGATACGGAACAGTTGAAGAAGGCCGAGTACATGCAGGACAAGGTTGGCGAGGAATTCGATGCCATGGTCAGCAGTGTCACCAGCTTCGGAATGTTCATCGAGCTGGAAAATACCGTCGAAGGCCTGATCCGCCTCAGCGCGCTTAGCGATGATTACTATCACTTCGACGAAGGCCATATGGCGCTCATCGGGGAGCGCACCTCGAAGGTGTTCCGCATTGGCGACGAGGTAAAGATTCGTGTCGCCAAGGTCAACATGGACGACCATACGATCGACTTCGAGCTGGTCGACATGAAGCCGCGCGCCGCGGGCGAGCACCGCAGCTATGGCGGGCGTGGCGGCAAGGGCGGCCGAGCGGGCGGCGGCGGCTTCGCCAAGCCGCTTGGTGGCAAAGCCGGCGGCGGCAAGGGGCGCGCCGCAGGTAAAGGTAAGCCCGGCAGCGCTGGCGGCGCGGGCAAGGGCAAAACCGGCGGCGCAGCGCACGCCGGCAAGGGCAAGCCCGGCGCGGTAGCTCGCGCCGGGGAAGGGCCGCGCGCAGCGGAAGAAGCCAGCGGCGGTGCGCCGGCTGGCGGACGCAGCAAGCGCGGCGGCGGTCCAGCAGAGGCCGCGCGCCGGGCGTTCGCGGCCGTGAACCGCGGCGAGGCTGGCGGGACCAGCGCGCCGCGTGAGCGGGACCGCAGCGGCGGGCGTGGCCGCGGCGGAGAGGCCGGAGGCGGTGCCGGGGGACGCGGCATCAGCTTCGGCTTCGGCTCCGGCAAGGGCGGCTACGGCGCCCCTTCCGGCGGAGCAGAGCAGGGTAGCGAGCTGCGCGGCGTGGACGCCAGCACGCTGTTCCGCAGCCGCGAGGATCTCGGCAGCGGGCCAGCGGCCGAGGGCCGCAGCAGCGGCGGCGAAGGCAGGAGCCGCCGCAAGAAGAAAAAGAAGGGCAGCGTCTTCATCAGCCCTTCCGTGACACCGGGCAATGTGGAGCAGAGCGACAAGAGCGGCAGCCCTGAGGGCAGTGGCCGTCGCAAGAAAAAGAAAAAAACGCAAGAGTAAGCTGAATACGATATAAGGCGCTGCTTCCTGTGTGAGGAGGCAGCGTTTTTTTTTAGATAAGAATTGATATACTTCGCAGAATTAATGATCCTTAGTACAATTTGTTCCATTAGCGTTCTTGGTACAATCGCCTGATCTGTGTCAGCACAGGAGAGAATCATCCTTCCTTGCGTTCGTGGGATTGCTTTTGATACAATATAGATCTGACATTTGACTCCGTGCAAACGGGAAATTCGATTCAAGGGGTGACTTTCATGGGTAAAAAAGCAGACGGGAAAGTGCTCGCCCAGAACAAAAAAGCTTCCCATGATTATTTTATCGAGGACACTTATGAAGCTGGCTTAGTGCTGACCGGTACGGAAATCAAGTCGCTTCGGAATGGCCGCGCTAACATTGGCGATGCCTTTGCCACCATTCGGAACGGCGAGATTCATGTGCACAACATGCACATCAGCCCTTTTGAACAGGGGAACCGCAATAACCCGACGGACCCGACACGCACACGCAAGCTGCTGATGCATAAGGTGCAGATTAGCAAGCTGCTCGGTCTGTCCAAGCAGGATGGCTACTCGATTGTGCCGCTGAAGGTGTATGTGCGCAATGGCTACGCGAAGCTGCTAATCGGCTTGGGTAAGGGGAAGAAGCAATACGACAAACGCGACACCGCCGCCAAAAAAGATGCTCAACGCGACATCGCGCGTGCGCTGCGTGAGAAACAAAAGATCGCCAGATAAGCCGATGGTGCGGCACTTCCTGGAGTTCCAGATCTACCCTTCAATTCCTTTAACCCACGTGTTAAAGTGTTGATAAGTGTGCTATACTGTGTAAGTAAGATTTTTGCTTCGTGACAGTCTTCTAATCTTAGAGACTGTGGATTGGATCTCTTTTGCTAGAAGATCCGCTTGATCCGAAGCGCCCTTTCTAATGAGGGGCCGTTCTTGGATTCGACGGGGGTAGTTCGAGCATGAGCAGCGAGTAGTGGGGACGCGTCCGCTTCATCAACGCTAAAGCCTATTAAACGGCAAACAACAAAACAACTACGCTTTCGCAGCTTAATAACCTGTGTGCGTGCTTCTACCCTGCATCGCCCATGTGACAGGGATAGGGGCTAACAAGTAGTGGGATACGCTGTCTGGTCTCCGCCTGGGGTCAGCAGAAGAAGATAATCAGGCTGACCCAACGTATAGCCGGTTACGGGGCGATACTCGGGTGACATCAAAACTGTAACTACACTCGTAGAAACTTATGTGCCGTTATCTTCGGACAGGGGTTCGACTCCCCTCGGCTCCATATGGAGTAAAGTAGAGGACACCTTAATGGGTGTCTTTTTTCATGTTTTTGGGAGTTATTCAAGGGTATGTGGTAGCTGCAGAGCCTTGGCAACGCGGGGTGCTGACTCATCAAGAGTATACCCCGATGAATATCGCTCGACCGGCAAAATGCATTGACAGTGATTTTATGGTGTGGGAGTATTGGCTATATAGCATTCCAATATCTTGAAGGAGTTGTTAAGGTTGTCAGCTGATCTTGAGCAGTTCTCTATAAAACAAACTTTTATGGATAGCTTGATGAATGAATCTCTAACGAATTTACAAACCATTCCGAAAAGCGATTTGCATAATCACGCCGGACGTGGAGGGACGATTCAATATATTGGCGTATGGGCTAACGTTAGAATTCAACCGCCTTCAGAACCCTTTCAATCATTGCTTGGAATGCAAAGCTGGTTTGTTGAACATGTAAAACGCCATTGTCCCGGTATACAAGGCTATTTGAAACGTATTGAAGCTTCCTTTGTTCAGGCGGCTGAAGATCACATAGAGAGATTGGTATTAAGCTTCGGAATAGACGAGATTGATACTTTGGGAGGAATGGAGCTATTTTCACAAATAATTGACGATCTTCATCGTGTTTTTGCTCCCAAAACACAGTTTCTACCGGAACTAGCCTTGGACCGGGCCTGCAATATCGATGAAATTTACGGACGGATCGATGAAATATTGGCTTTCCGGTGGTTCCGGTCTATAGATATCTGCGGTGATGAATTTGCTCAGCCTATTGCATACTTCAAGTCCATCTACAGAGCCGCAAAATCTGCGGGTCTGGTTTTAAAAGCTCATGTGGGGGAATTCGGAACTGCTGATGATGTAAGGGAGGCCGTTGAAGAGTTAGGGCTCCAAGAGGTTCATCATGGGATCGCGGCAGCCCGCTCACCTCAGATTATGCGGTGGTTGTCCGATCACCATATTCAATTGAATGTCTGTCCAACAAGCAATATTATGCTTAGTGTGGTGGAGAATTACGGTAGCCATCCAATTCGCGAGCTTTATAATTTTGGAATCCCGGTGACGATTAATACGGATGATTTGCTGATTTTTAATCAAAGCGTATCTCAAGAGTACATGAATTTGTACAAATCCGGATTATTAACCGCGGAGGAGCTAAATGAAATCCGTCTGACAGGTCTTAAAGAGTAACAACTGGTTAAGAGATTTTAACTACACTCGTAGAAGCGTTATCTTCGGACAGGGGTTCGACTCCCCTCGGCTCCATATGGAGTATTAGAAAAGCGACCTATAATGGCCGCTTTTTTGTGTTTTTTCTTATAATTTCGTTAGGGACACAATGTGCTTGAATAATCTTAGCTAATACCTGGAGTTCATATTTATGGTTAACCATATCTACTGTGAAATCCTCTGCTTTTTTAACATCCATATTAAAGCGCAACTGATTGTAGCTTAGAAAAATAACGAGTGCTGTAAAAGCAGTGCGTTTATTTGCATTGTGAAAGGGATGGTTTTGACCTAGGGACTCAAACAAAGCGGCAGCTTTTTCAAATATGGTGGGGTAAGCGTCTTCTTCAAAAGCTGAAGATTGTGGGCGGAGGACTGCGGATTCGAGCAACCCCGGGTCTTTTACACCAATTTGTTCACCTGGACTGTAACGTTGAATCATTGCAAAGTTAATGGCTATGACTTCTTGAACGGATAAATAACGGGTTAGGGTCATCTGTCTTTGAGACCTTGTAATGTCTGATCGTATTTATTAATGACATCCGCCAAAGAATCCATGAAATCTTTACTAATCCCATTGGGAAGCGACACCTTTGTTGATTTTCTGATAATGATTTCTCCAGTAGACTGGTTTACGTCGATAAGAACGGTATCACCTTGATCCAGCCCTATTTGTTTCAGAGCATCAGTCATTGTTATGCCTAAACTGTTCCCAAACTTTGTAACTTTTCGTTCCATTTCAACCACTCTTTTCATTAGAAATCCTCATTATTATCAAATTTAACTGTTATAACAATTATACATTGTGGAGTACTTAACGTAAATATGCTAAGCGCTAGTAAGCACATCCTGCATCGCCCATGTGACAGGGATAGGGGCTAACAAGTAGTGGGATACGCTGTCTGGTCTCCGCCTGGGGTCAGCAGAAGAAGATAATCAGGCTTACCCAACGTATAACCGGTTACGGGGCGATACTCGGGTGACATCAAATCTGTGCCTATACTCGTAGAAACTTATATGCCTTGATCTTCGGACAGGGGTTCGACTCCCCTCGGCTCCATATGGAGTAAAGTAGAAGACACCTTAACCGGTGTATTTTTTTGTCATATAGTCAAATTATTTGTTACTCAAGGAACTCAAATCTTTCTATGCAATTGCTAAATCAGTACTTATGTTGGGTGCAACAAAGCGTACTTGTGTAGATTGCCTCATTTCACAGCCGCATAACCTAACCCGTGCAGACGAATTGGGTAAGAAATATCAAAAAAGAGTCGGCTCAAATAGATATACTTCTGTTATAAAACAAGAAAGGGGTCGATTTCGTGGTAAATGTGAGAATAGAAAGCAAATCAGAATTCAAAATTTATGGACGTAGAACGTGGGTAGAACAGGATAACGAAATGTTCGGTCAATTTTGGGAAAAATGCAGACAAGAGGGTTTGACGGAGTTGTTCCGAAATAGCCATAATAATCTTGAGGATACAGTTACGAATAGCTATTCCATAGGTGTTTCAAGGGTAGAAAATGACCCGGATAATAGAAGCTTTTGGTTTTATGTCGCTACGGAGAGTGATTATGCCCCAGAGGGCTGGGACTTGGAGGAGTATACGGTGCCTGCTTCGATGTGGGCAATCTTTGAAAATTACGGAGCAACCGTCGAAGCCCTAATTGAGGCTGAACTGTATGCATTTGGAGAATGGCTCCCTAATTCTTCATATGTTCATGCAAATGTACCAGAAATAGAAGCCTACCCGCCTCCTAAAATAAATAAAGGGAATTGTTATGAGTTCTGGCTGCCGATAAAAGAAAAATATGCTAAATAGAACTGGATGATGAGATGGATTATTACGATAAGGTTCAGAAAACAATTGATTTTATTGAACTACACCTAACAGAAGATTTAAGTCCGAATATTATTGCGGAGCAGACATTTTTTTCAATGACTCATTTTTATCGGATTTTTCGAGGCTTGGTTGGGGAATCGGTGAAGGAATATATTCGTAAACGGAGATTAAGTCAGAGTGCCATTGAATTGCTTGCCGGCGAGAAACGGATCATTGAGATTGCCATGGAGTATGGCTTTGAATCACAAGAAACCTATAGCCGTGCTTTTACGAAACAGTTCGGAATTACACCGGGCAGGTACAGAAGAGACAAGGATGTTATTGTTCTTTACGAAAAAGCAAATATAGACCAGTACTTAAACAAAAAACGAGCAAACCTGTCTTCTTTATCGGTTCATACAAAGGTTGTGTACAAAAAAGAATTTCAAGTTATGGGTCTCCAAGCGATGGTACTGCCAGGGCCTGGCATGATAACAGAACTGTGGACTGCTTTTAATGAAAGATGGCCAGAGATTGAATGCCTGTCCTTGTCGGAAGACCGTTTAGGAATATGCGAATATTATCCAGATATCACAGATGAAAATGAATTTTCCTATATCGCTTGCACGGAAGTTGTTCCATCTAAGCAAATTCCTTCAGGAATGATAAGTAGAAGGATTCCAAGCTCAAAGTATGCGGTCTTTTCACATCAAGATTCCATCCAGCACTTAAAAGACACATACCAGTTCATATACGGAGTTTGGTTACCTGAATCAGGCTATGAGTTAGCTGAACTGGATACCATTGAGTATTATGAATTCAAAGCCGGCCATTCCGACTGTGAGTTGGGAATATATATTCCAATCAAATAAATGAAAGCCGCACGGCACGTTAAAGAGGAGTGTATCGGGTGACATCAAAACTGTGACTACACTCGTAGAAACTTATGTGCCGTTATCTTCGGACGGGGGTTCGGCTCCCCTCAGTTGCTAGAACCCTTGTACATATAAAACCACAATATTTAAGTGGCATGGACAGGGGGTCAGTAAGGGCGCAAATCAAAGTACTGTCAGTAACGTTTGAAATGGCGCGATTGATGGTAATTTTATTTTTGGAAGTTCTATCACCGTGATGAGAGTGTCTTTCATTTCGTGTTTCCCAAGTATATTAATCTTCTATTTTGCTAATTATAGTAGA
Source organism: Paenibacillus sp. P32E (assembly GCF_001909085.1). Lineage (NCBI taxonomy): Bacteria > Bacillati > Bacillota > Bacilli > Caryophanales > Paenibacillaceae > Paenibacillus > Paenibacillus sp. P32E. The sequence continues at coordinate 53,615 of NZ_LVYY01000077.1, forward strand.
GAGGATCAATAGATTTGGGGGGATGAATGTGTTATTGACGACTCTTGAGAAGGAAAGCAATGCTCAACTGACCGACTTCAAGAAATTAATTAGTGAAAAGGTTCAGCAAGGGAAACTACTTTCAGTTCTCCAATTACTAATGAAGATAACTCGTGATTTAACGGAAGAAGATGCCGAAGATTTTCGAAATGAATTTATCGGAGATCTCATGGAACTGTTGAAAGATGCTTGTGATAGTGTTTTGAAATGCAGAAATTGTTGCACTGTTTTTCGCTTTAGACACTGTAAAAATCCTCGGGATCATCAAAATGATGAGATTCATGCAATTGAATTAACTTGTGAAGGATGCGGCGATTACTTTACTTTTGCCGAGGATCGAGAGCGTGTTTCTTATTTTAACTTCAATGTTTTGAAAAAAGTCGATAATTTAAGAAGAAGAGGCCGAGGATTAGCCATTAAGGTAACACTTGGAGGTCTGGTTGAACCAGCCTTGTTAAAGGTTAATAACGGTGAATGGCCTGTTGTATGGATAGATGCTTACCAAATTTTCAAAGCGGAAGATGTTCAAGTGTATTGGGAACGAGCTAAAGCAATTATAAAACGAATAAAACTAAATACATCAAATGGTGATAAATGTTTCAGGGTTGATGATGGTGTTGTTTATTCGTTAACAACTCAGACAGTAATCGTTCCTCAAGAGGCTGGTTGAATCTTAGGCCACCTCCCCATGCAACCTCAACATCACGCGGCGGCGAATTGTGGATTTATCAAGCCACGCTTCAGTTTCCAGAATCCCTTTCCCAGCAAGGCATTAAGGCCCTCTTGGGGAAAGGGGTTCAACACGCCTATTCTTTTTTACGCACTTTCCTACAACTCCGCTCCCTTATATCCCATCTTCCGATAACCCTTTACTCTTTTCTTGAACATCGCCATCAACATAGGGACCTGCAGATCAATATAATCATATATTTTCACTTCTTCTTTATTGATGTGACTTCGGTGCAGGCGGCCTGCATATTGCTGCAAGGTACCTGACCAAGAGATCGGATGGACGAGGAACAAGGTATCCAGTCTGGCGTCATCGAAGCCCTCTCCGATCAGCTTGCCGGTAGCAATAACTACTCGCTCCTGATCTTCTGGAATAGAAGCAATTTGGGCGCGTAAAGCTTCTCGTTGCTTCTTCCCCATTCCGCCTCTAAGCACAATTACGTTTTTGGCAAAGGCATGTAATCTCTTTGCAAAATATTCAGCATGAGCGGTCCGTTCAACCAGTAGCAGCGGAGAGCGGCCTTCATCCAGGCAGGTTAGCAAATCGTCAAAAATAAGTGTATTACGCTCCTCGTTGTCTACAAGCTGCTGATAGATGTCCTGAATTCCGGAAGTTTGTTCTCCAGGCTTGATCTGAAAGTGAGTATAACGGGGGACCACCCTTAATGAAAATCCTCTGGAGTTGCTTAAGCTTTTGGCATCCACCTTCAATAACACAGGTCCAAGCTGGAACCGTACAATGGCTTCCTGTCCGTCTTGCCGTTTAGGTGTGGCCGTTAAGCCAAATACATACTTTGCTTTGACTTCCCGCAGAACCTGTTCGAAGCTGTAGGCGGATACATGGTGGCATTCATCTACAATGACTTGGCCGTATTCACTTACAAAGGGCTTAACATTCCCTTTATAGTTGAGGCTCTGAATGACGGCAATGTCGATAATGCCGGTTCGTTTGTTTTTGCCGCCGCCGATCAATCCGATTGCCTGCTGTGAGACTTCGAGAAAAGTTTGCAAACGCTCCTGCCATTGTTCCATTAGCTCCCGGCGATGCACCAGAATAAGAGTGTTTGTCTTTCTTGAAGCGATGATGCTGGCTGCTACAACAGTTTTACCAAATGCGGTTGCCGCTGAGAGAACGCCTATGTCCCGGCTTAGAACCGCTCGGGCTGCTGTATCCTGAAGAGTGGTAAGCGTACCGGTGAACTCTGCCTCTATGGGAATTCCAGGCGTGCGTTGATCGTCAATCGATACTGTGATCTGATTATGCTCGAAAAAGGATAACAACTCCTGCAAGCATCCCCTCGGAAGAACCACGTAATCTTCCTGGTCCTCTGCACATGAGATCACCCGGGGTTTACCGTAGGTTGAGAGCCGCATCGCTTGGGCTTTATAAAAATCAGGGTTGGAGAAGGAAGCTATTTTGATCAGAGCATGAATTGCGCTTGAGGGAAGTCCAGACTTGAGGATATACAGACGATCCGATTGCAGAATCTCTATTTCAGCAGGCAAAGGTTCCATCAGGATGTCTTCGATCTGAGTCTGGTTCTCTTGTAACAAGGTCAATCCATCTGCTTCGTGGTCTAATCCCGCTGTAATACTGTCATTGTTAAAAAGTCCACGCTCTCCGTGCTTGTATATAAATTGCTTCACTAGGTCTTCGCCCATCTTGCCAAGTTCGGATAATATCCCCCATTGATCGGCATAGGGCTCAAAATGCTCGTCAACAAAGACACTGTTTCCCTGTTTACGCGGCCCCCCTTGAAGTGGAAGGGCAATGAGGTTGCCGAATCCGCCTTTAGGCAGTGTATCCTGATTGGGAAACATGCGGTCATAGGACTCCATGCCGATCTGATATCTGTTGTTCATGGTTAGACTCAGCAGGGTCGTTCCAAATCTTCTGGCTGTAGCCGCCTCAATATTTTGACTGAAGAAAATCCAGATATGCCCCCCATTGCCGGAACGCGAGCGCTCTAAGAGTGCGGGGATTTCATGGATTTTACATAGCTCCATTATGGCAGTAACATCTTGCTTCCAATCATGTTTGTCAAAATCCATGGCCAAAAACCAGCAGGTCTCATCCGGCAGCATGGGATAGATACCAATCGTCCGGTCTTGCCGTGCATCTAAATGAGCTGAGAGCACTTCGATTGTAAGGGGCATGAAGCTCTGGTGTTTGCAAACCGAACACTTTATCCGGGGTTTCTCGCAAACAGAAGTCCATTCATTGGCGCAGGCGGGCGAGTATCCGGACTTGCCTTGCTTATTGCTCCAGCGGACCGGGTATACATCATCTCTGCCGCGAAAATAACTTTTATACAGGGCGAGCTTCTCCTCTACGGTAGAGTACCGGTGAACATTGGATTCTTTAACGGTCGGTTCTTTATTAACTGCTGACTTAGACGTCGTATAAGACGGCAGTTGCTCATTCCTAATTGATATATTTTCATTAATAGGGAGCTTTAGCAGATTTCTCAACCGGGAGATTTCCAGCTTAAGTTCTTCAATATGCGCCAGAGCCGCATTATATTTGTCCTCCATATTGTCCATTGATTGGTCCTCGCGTTTTATTTATATTATACCTTGTAAGCTGCTGAGTAATAATACTGGAAATTATAACCCGATTAAGGAGATTAAAATAATGCAAAAATTAAGAACCTCAACCATTAAAAAGTATTTAAACAATCTTACGAGGGAAGAACTTGAGGCTGAAATCTTGAATTTGGCCAAGAAACATCCAATTATTCAAGAGCATTATCATTCGGCGTTATTTCCCGACCAAGAGTGGACTTTACAGTTTCATACGGAGATATAGACGAAAGATTCTATCGTACTATTTCAAGCATATATGAACAAGCTCTAAAGTATATTGTGGACAATCAATTGGAAGACAAGTTTGTAGATCGATGCAACGAATTAATGCAGAGCAGTCAGGATATTGGCTGGGGTTTTGGAGATGGGATGATGGAGTTGTATAGCGATTATTTAGGACACGTGGATGAAGAGGAAGACCTTGAGTAGCGTATACGGACGAATTATTTAACCATAAGGATTGTGTTATAATATTATAAAATAAATTCGAAATTCGAGCGAGGTGCTATCCTAATGCTGCCCCAAAGAGAAGAATTGCAACGGTTATTGAAAAAGGCCAATCAGCATGCAGTCGCAGAGGCCAAAAAGGCTGGAGCCTCCATTTATTATATAAAAGACGGCAAACGGATACGTGAAGATGCCACTGGGCAAAAATTCGAGATTACTTACGATGTAGCCGGAAATCGCACTGAGCTTGTTAGTCATGACTGATTGGGAGTCTGTAATGACGGTTTTTGCTGGTACTAATGGGGCCGGGAAAAGCACAATCAGCTTTCAAATGAGGGATTATGTTGGAACCATTGTTGATCCTGACCAGATTGCCAAAAGGATGAACCCGGAAGATCCCAGAAGTGCAGACCTGTCTGCCGGACGGGAAGCTGTAAAGCAAATAAGGGAATTAATCGGGCGAAAAGAAAATTTTGCTATAGAAACTACTCTGTCGGGAAGTTTTGTTTTACGTCATATGAAGACAGCTAAGGAACAAGGTTATAAAGTCGTCATGTATTATATTGGTTTGCAGGATGTGCAAATGCATATTGACCGGGTAGCTTCAAGAGTGGAGCAGGGAGGGCACTGGATTGCGGAAGAAGATATCCGGTGGAGATATGGACAATCTTTAAGTAACCTCAAGCCTGCTTTGGAGATTTCAGATGAAGTCACTATGATCGACAACACCAGTGAACCTGAGGTTGTGGCAGAAATCAAACGTTCACAAATCAGCTTTTGTAGACAAGAGATTCCTACGTGGGCTAGGGGAGCTTTGGCATTGTACTTGTATTAAGTTGGTCCAAATTAGGGCCAGTTATGCGAGAGCAAGGGATTTGTAACGTCTTTGCTAACCGGCAACTGCGTACAATTCCAACAGCACCCCCCGCCGAAATGTGGCTCTGCACGTCCACCCCTCGGCCCCATATGGAGTATCATTGAAGACACCTTAACCGGTGTCTTTTTTCATTTTAGCGGCTGTTTTGGACTAGTCGTGGCGGTTGTTAAGCTTACTATGATGTGGTTTTTGAGGCTTACGGTTAATAGATACAGTGGGTTTCACTGAGCCTATACGGAGACGGGAGGCTTTGGCCGTCACGTAAACAGTGATAATTACCTTCGGCGATGAGAATTGTGCCGATCTCAATCCCCTTCTCGGTAGCCATTTCTTGTTCAATTATGGCTACTTTATTTATTAGTTCACTGACTGGGTTAAAGTAAGTTGGGGGAGAGGTCACTTGTGTACATGTCATGAGCATCTACTCATGTAAAATATGAATTATTTCAATTTGCTTTACTGTATAATGACATTTATCTAAAACAAGAAGAATACAAGGTTTAGCAGAATCGAGAAGGATGCAATCATAATTTTATACGACTATTGTGGAGGTATGGTTATCATGAGTAGAAGTTTTCTTCTTTTGTATGGAGTCGGCGGCAGTGGACCCGATCATTGGCAAAGATGGTTACAGCAAGAGCTGGTGAAGCAAGGTGAACAAGTCTATTTTCCTGATTTTCCAGACAAGGATCAGCCCGATAAGGATATTTGGCTTGACTATTTATCTTCTGTTCTTGAAGAAATTCCGCAGGAGGAAGAAGTAATCGTTGTAGCTCACAGTTTAGCGTGCATTATGTGGTTTCACTATGCGACTTCACATCCGAAACGAAAAATTCAGCGAGCGATTCTGGTAGCACCGCCTTCGCCATTTTTGAAATATGAGCCTGTGATGACGTTTTTCCCTGTACCGGATAACTTGGCTGAGATTGCAACGGTGGCGGAAAAGGCGCTGTTTGTTTTATCCTCAACAGACCCTTATTGTTCGGTAGAAGATGTTTCTCAATATTTAGATTTAGGGGTCCCTTGCGTTATGTTGTCTAAAATGGGTCACATCAACGTAGAAGCGGGCTACGGTCCATGGCCGTGGATTCTCGATGTGTGCTTAAACCAGCAAGTTACACTATAAAAGAGTGGACGAACAAGGTCCTTAATGATCAGTGATTCTGATCAAGAGGTTATAGCTCAACATTGCAAAAATTATGGTAAAAAACGAACTCATAAAGTCAGTGACCAAACTGATCCAATAATACAAACAGCGGCAACCCTGGACGCGAGAACAAAGTCCTGGACTGCCGCTGTTTTTTTTAACTATAAGGGCACTTGTTTATCCTTATTAAAAAGGTCTTACCCCATGATAACCCGTACGGTGTTTTCTGCCTGCATTTTGGTGAGAGGAATTAGGTCACCTTGAATTTCCTCACCGTTAATGACGATTTGGGTAACTCCTTTTTGTACGCTGTTCTTGTTCTCCACCTGAATGTTCAGCTTCAATCCGCGGAATTCCCGCACCATGGAGAAGTCTGTCCAGTCGGAGGGCACGCACGGATTGATCCGAAGGCCATCGATCTGCGGTTGTACTCCCATGATGCCCTCCACTAGAGAGACCATCACGGTCGAGGCAGTTCCGGTGAGCCAGTGGACATGTGCCCGGCCTTGATAGGGGCTATCTTTAGACTCAACGAACTGACCATGCACGTAAGGCTCAAGTTTGCGGATTTCGGCTTTATCGTTCATGCTAGCTGGGCTGCAGTTCAAGAAATACTCGAACGCACGTTCACCGTTGCCGATCATCGTTTCCGCCAGAATGAGCCATCCCTGTGGCTGGCTAAAGATGCCGGCATTTTCTTTGGTTGACGGGTTGAAAAGGGCCATCAGTGCTACGGGCAAACCATATTTCCGGAATGGCGGATAGAATAGCATGGTGCCATAATCGGTACGCAGATTCTCGTACACTTTGTCCATGGAGAGCTTCGCCTGATCCGGGCGGGCGGCACCGCTTAGTACGGACCAGCTTTGCGGATTCAGCCAGATTTTTGCCTCATCGTTCTCCCAGGAGCCGATCGTATAGTTATCCTCTGTAAAGCCGCGGACAAATTGATCATTCTCCCAGGCATGCTTCTGAATGTTTCCGTCCAACTCATCAAGAAGACCTTGCGCCCACTCCGCATCGCCAGGCTTGTTCTTGTTCTGTGCGATTTCAATGAATACTTTAAAGGCCATATACAGTTGGAAGGCGACGAATAGTGACTCTCCCTTAGCTCCAAGACGCAGACAATCGTTCCAGTCCGCATGAAGACCGACCGGCATACCGTGGGCACCCATTCGATCCAGGCTGAATTGAAGGGCTTGGCGCAGATGCTCGTAAACCGTGGCTTCGCCTTGGTTTGAATAGGGAATCACTTCATCCGTGAAGTCCCAGTTACCGCTTTCATTCAAATACTTGATGGTGGTCGGGAATAGCCATAAGGCATCGTCGGCACGATAATGAGGATGACCGGTCTCACGCACGTATTCCGGATCGTCGGGCGTGCCCTCATGTCCGGGGTTATGGTTGAATTTTACGAGCGGCAGACCGCCGCCGTTGGAGACCTGAGCCGAGATCATCAGCCGCAGACGCTCAAGTGCCATCTCATGATCAAGATGAATGATGCCTTGAATATCCTGCACGGTATCCCGATAGCCGAGTCCGTTACGCAGACCGGAGTATTGGAAGGAGGCCGCACGTGACCAGATGAAAGTGATGAAGCATTGATATGCATTCCAAGTGTTGATCATGTTGTTCAGATTGTCGCTTGGTGTCTGGACCTGGAAGCGGTTAAGCTTACTGTGCCAGAATGTCTTCAGCTCTTCGAGCTCCTTGTCAACAACGGACAAATCTTTATAATGGCTAAGAATTTCGGACGCGCCTTTCTCGTCATACTGTCCGAGGAGATATACAATTTCCTTCTCTTCTCCTGGCTGCAAATCCACGTTGATCTGCAGGGCACCGCAGGCATTGGTGTTATAGTTCAGCGAATTGGCACATTGGCCCTTTTCCACGGAGGACGGATTGCCGTAACTGCGGTAATCGCCGAGAAATGTATCCCGGTCGCCATCGTAGGCGGTTACCTCCGCACCTGCAGCGCCGAAAAATCTCCAGCTTTGCTCCTCGGGTGTGTTTTCGTTGATCACTTGCAGAATCTTATTGTTGTTGTAATAGGTCCGTGAAATGAACAAAGTGTATTGAAGGTTCACGGTATCCTGTTCGTAATTGTTATCGTTGGTGAATTCGACAAATCCGAAGAGTGCCAGCTTCCGGGCCTTGGAGCCATCATTGCGGACCTTCATGCGCCATACTTCGTAGGATCTGTTCAGCGGCACGTAATATAATGATTCTGTATGAATGTTGTCATAATCCGAGACGATGTTCGTGTATCCGGTTCCATGATGGCACACAGATTTGTACTGTTCCAGATCCTTGCCAACCGGCTGCCAGGAGCCGGACCAATAATCCCCGTTCTCCAGATCTCTCACGTAAATGTAGCGTCCCGGTTCGTCCTTGGAGTTGAAGTGGTACCTTATATGCCGCCCGTTTGCTCCGGATTTTACAAAGCTATAGCCTCCTGCGTTGCCAGAAATGATGGCGCCGTATTCCGGCGATCCGAGGTAGTTCGCCCAAGGTGCAGGGGTATTCGGTTTTGTAATGAGATATTCTTTGTTCTTTTCATCAAAATAACCATATTGCATAACCATTCCTCCTATTAAAGTGGTTAACTGGCCCTTTGTAAACGCGCGTTCACAAATGGGTATAATATCCAATCCCAATTTTATTATAAGATAGTTTCAGTTAGTCTATAACCCCATATTTAAGAAAAAAACAACAAAATATTGAGTGTTTTTCTAGCTCAATACACCCTTCCACTTCAGATGAATATTGCTATCTCTCTTGCCTATGGTGCTATGGTGATCTACCAAACATTTTATTTTTTGATATACGTATTTTATAAGGATTTTATTGGGATTATCTGATAAAATCACTTTATGTCGAATTATGGAGAATCTTATGTGGGAGAGCAGGATGCCTCATAAAGAAGACCATTATCATTGAAAACTAGAAGGGTGAGTGAAAGAGGTATATGATTAAAAGAAGTATGGTTTTGTTATTGGCATTATTTATTCTGGTAGGAACGATTCCTGTGTATGCAGGCGCCAGCAGCACTAACTTAGCATTAAATAAAACAGCGACAGCCAGTAGTGTATGGGGTGGCTATGCTTATGCAAGCTATGCAGTTGACGGCAATTCAGGATCGGAATGGGGACCGGCAAATACAAGTACACCTCCTTGGCTTAAGGTTGACTTAGGTTCAGTAACACAATTTAATAAGTACGCTGTAGAAACATTGACTGGTCGGTACAATAGTGCGATCAAGCTTGAAATAAGCAATGATGATTTAACGTGGGCAGAAGTAGATACAGTGTCCGGAAATACGAATGTTAAGCTCTCTAGAACATTACCTCAACCTGTCAGTGCACGATATGTGAAGGTAACGATTACAGCGTGGTCACTTTTCCCGGATATTACTGAGTTTGAATTGTACTCCGATATTCCGTCAGCGCCAACTGGATTAACGGCTACAGCAGGAGACAGCCAAGTGACGTTGAACTGGAGCGGCGTATCGAATGCAACGAGCTATGACGTCTATCAAGGATCTGCACCAGGTGTATATGACGTCACTCCGGTAGCCAATCTCACTGGAACAACTGCAACAATTGCAGGACTGACGAACGGGGAAACCTATTATTTTGCGGTTAAATCTAGTAAAAATAACGTCAATAGTGCTTACTCAAATGAAGTCAGTGCTATTCCGCAGATGCCAGCCCCGGCAGCACCGACAGGACTCACGGTGACAGCAGGTGATGGACAAGCGACATTAAGCTGGAATGGTGCTCAAGGAGCAGCCGATTACGCTCTGTACTCGCGAACTGCTGGGGATTCCTATGATCATACCCCAGTAGCAACAGTGAGTGGTGCAACCTACACCTACACGGTAACAGGCCTGACCAACGGAACAACGTACAATTTCGTTGTCAAGGCAACCAATGCCGGAGGCTCAAGCGGTAGCTCAAATGAAGTCAGTGCTATTCCGCAGATGCCAGCCCCGGCAGCACCAACAGGACTTGCGGCGGCAGCCGGTGATGGACAAGCGACACTAAGCTGGAATGGTGCTCAAGGAGCAGCCGGCTACGCTCTGTACTCGCGAACTGCTGGGGATTCCTACGATCCTACCCCAGTAGCAACAGTGAGTGGTGCAACCTACACCTACACGGTAACAGGCCTGACCAACGGAACAACGTATAAATTCGTTGTCAAGGCAAGCAACCCTGGAGGTTCAAGCGGTAGCTCAAATGAAGTCAGCGCAACGCCGCAAGTTCCAGTGCCAGGAGCACCTGTACTACTGCCTGTTACGGCGAGTAATTCGAAAGTAAGCCTTACTTGGAATTCAATTGACGGCTCCACAGGTTATAAAATTTACAAAAGTACGACTTCCGGGGCTTATGGAGCGGAAGAAGCTACGGTAAGCAGTTCAACATACAGCTATGATGTAACAGGGTTGGAAAATGGTACCCCTTACTATTTTGTTGTTAAGGCAACGAATCCGGGGGGAGACAGTGCTGCTTCCAATGAAGTGAGTGCAATACCTGTCACCGTTCCAGCATCTCCAACAAATGTGTCGGCAACAGCTGGCAATGGGCAAGCTACGATTAGCTTCGATATACCGTCAGTTAATGGAGGCAGTCCGATAACGAATTATGAAGTTATATCCTCGCCGGGAAATATCTCGGCAGTGGGCACAGCAAGTCCGATTACGGTAGAGGGACTGACCAACGGAGTCACATATACCTTTACGGTGAAGGCGGTAAATGCTCTGGGTAGTGGTACAGCCTCTGCAGCTTCCAATGCTGTGGCGCTAGTCGTGCCACCCAGTGAACCAACACCAAAACCAACAGTAATACCGACACCGACACCGACACCGACACCGACAGTAACACCAACACCAGCTGATAATGCATTCAACAGCAGTATTATTGATGAAGTGGGCTTAGTTTCAGCTATCGGGTCTAAGATAGCGGAGGCTATCAAAGCAGGTGTTAAGAATGATTTGGCTGATAGTAAAGGACACTGGGCCGAAAAGACAATAGAAACTTTCGTAAATCTTAATTTTATCCGCGGCTATGAGAACGGACAGTTTAAGCCTAATGGCAATATCACACGTGCGGAGTTCGCAATGCTTATCTCCCGGGTATTTGATATGAGCGCTACTACTGGCCCTTCAGTTGCTGTGAGTGATATTAGCAGTCATTGGGCAAAAGAAGCGATTGAAGAGCTGGTTGGTGCAGGGGTTCTTAGTGGTTATGGAGACGGAACATTCCGGCCGAACCAAGCGATCAGCCGTGAAGAAATAGCTGTTCTTGTATCACGTATTGTAAACTTGAGTGCTGTGAACAAAGATGATTCCAGGGGCGATTTTACGGATTTATCCAATGCAAGCTCCTATGCTGCCCAAGCCATTAAGGATATAGCTAAAGCGGGTATTGTCAATGGGATGAACGATGGTACCTTTAATCCTCATGGTAAGGCTACACGTGCGGAAGCAATAACGATTATTCTGAATACATTATCCCTTAATCCACAGATTAAGGATCTCTTAGATTCATTGAACTAACACTTATCGAAGGGCCGTGAATTGTGAGTTTGCTTATTCACGGTTCGGCTCCTATGATGTATGAGAAAAAGCGACCTTCATTGGTCGCTTTTTTGTATGGGTACGCCCAGCATGGGCAAAAGCATGACCTGAGATACACGAATCCAATTTGAGGCGGTCAGCCGGATGAGTCATCCCAACATGACAAAATCCAAAGGTGCCGACTAAGGGTGTCTTTTTTCATTTCAACGGCTGTTTTGGACTATACGTGGTGGTTAAAAGGCATGCTATGACACAGTTTCCGAAGTCTGCTGTTAATGGATTCAGTGAGTCTCACTGAGGCAATACAGAGACAGAAGATTTTGGCCGCCACGTAACCGGTGTAAAGAAATAAAGTGATAGACTGAAGTTTGACTCCTCGCGGATTTTTAAATTGTATTACCTTCTGATGAATCCGCGAGATCAGTAATAGACTGACCCGATAATATAAACAGCAGCAGCCATGGACGAAATAAAGTCCTGGACTACTGCTGTTTTATATTTATCGCTTTCCATTTGCTCAATTACGGGGATACACCGGTATTCACTTGCTCGCTGCTTAGCATTACATTTACTTCCATGACTTACTCCAACAATAACTCTTCGACGTTTGCTTGAACCCTATACTTTTGTACCAAGGATAAGGTTCTTCATCAGGGGCAACAAAGACGATATTAGCACCAAGCTCTTTGCATTTCTTCATGGATTCATAGATACATGCTTTGGCTAGTCCCTGATGTCTATACTTTTCTGCTGTCGCCAATGGTTCAATAAAGGCTGCCTTTGTATCCGTATCCAACCACATTCCACAAAAAGATGCATAGCTGCCATCTGGGGCTACAGCCACGGAGCAGATCTCTTGTCTATAGTCGAGCCATGCATGTTTTATAGGCAAATAGACCTCATCATCATAGGCAGGTGGTTCTCCTTCGTAATTAAATGCTCTCCATAATAAATCATTCAGTTTCTTGAAGTTGTACACTTCCTGAAGGCTCTTTATTTCAAAGCCCACAGGAATAGGGACATCTTGTATTGGTTCGGATAAAGAGTATGTCAGAGTCCTGCCTTCGTCTCCCTTGGTGTACCCTTTGGCTTCAAGGCTAGCTTGCAGTACACCTCCTTCACTTGCACCAATGTTTAAATACCTATTCCCGTTATCATCTGTACCGGCAAAGGTACTTTCTGCATATTGAAGCAAGTCCGGACAAAGCCCGGCATATTCAGGGTTAGCATATATGATTGCATCACCATACCAAGGACTGTCAAGCGAAACTCTTCCCACAATTTCACCGTCATCCTCCCAAATACCGATCTTTTCTGGATGAAACATTTTAAAACAGGGATGTTTTGAAAAACAATCCCAGGTTACCTTTCCTATATTATTAAACTCATATTTGCTTTTTCCAAGTGAGTGGCTTATTTTTTCGATGTCTCCATCTTTTAATATTCGAAAAGTTATCCCCATGATTGTTCTCCTTTTTAACTATAATTCAGTCATCTTATTTATCTAATTATATATTTTGGTAATGCATGGAGATAGGTAAAGAACGAACGATAGCCATTTTTTATCTAAGTATAGTTATTGTGTGTTTGTTATGGATAGGAAGTAAGGAATAAATCGTTCTGCTAAAATAGGATCATATAAATCAAGTGAGGTTGATCGCAGATAACGGCCAAGTGGAGAGCCTGTTCCACTCACTATGTATAGTTGCTAAATTCCGAGCAGCCCAATTAAAAGTCAAGGAGGCTTCATTATATGAGAACAGAAGCAGAGCAGCAGTCGAACGATGGCCCTAAAATCCGCAAAGAAAAAGTTATTGTTTCAAAAATGATCGGTATATATTGTAAGAAAAAACATCATAAAAAAGAGCTTTGTGAGGAATGTCAGAACTTAAATGAGTATGCTATGAAAAGACTATCCCACTGTAAATTTGGTGAAGAGAAAACGGCTTGTGCGAAGTGCTCTATTCATTGTTATACACCGGTTTACCGTCAAAAAATCAAGGAGGTTATGCGTTTTTCAGGTCCATGGATGCTGCTGTATCATCCGTTAGAGTCGATAAGGCATATCCCAATACCGGATAAGTTAAGAAAATCAACTTCACGATAGCTATCTTAGCAAGTTGGTTGGTTTCAAACCCTCCAGTAAGACACCACCCCATAGACCATTTGTTATACTGACGTCCTAAGACTTATTTAGGAGGTTAGAACATGGTATTACAGGTTAGAAATTTAACCGTTACATACGGTCAGAAAAAGGCTGTCGATCTCATTAGCTTTGAAGTAAAGCCGGGGCAAGCCTTTGGATTACTAGGTGCGAACGGGGCAGGGAAATCTTCAACCATTGCTGCAGTGCTTGGTATTGAAAAGAGCACTTATGATGAGCTTGTTATCATTGGTAAGTCACCAATACGCAATCGGAAGGAGATATTTGAACAAGTTGGGGTGCAGTTTCAAGAAACCAATTTCCAAGATAAACTAACCGTTTCCGACGCATGTGAACAATGGCGATCACTCTATAAAACAACGGCTGACTTACCTGCTTTACTACAAACCTTTGGGTTGGCAGATAAGGAACAGCAACTGGTTAAATTACTTTCTGGTGGGGAGCGACAGCGGCTGGCCGTACTCCTTGCCCTAATTCCAGAACCGAAACTGGTGTTTTTGGATGAACTGACAACAGGGCTTGATACAAAGGCACGTCGTATGCTGTGGAAGCAGCTCGCAACAATGAAGGAAAATGGTTTGGCGATTGTACTAACATCTCATTACATGGATGAGGTTGAAGCATTATGTGATGAGATATTAGTTCTGCGGGAGGGTCAAACCGTTTTTCATGGAACTATTCAGGAAGCGTTAGTCGTTAGCGGGAAAACAACGCTCGAAGACGCATATTTATTTTTGGCCGGTGAGGAGGAATACTGGGGATGAGTACAATGTTTACGCTCTTAAAAATAGAAGGTAAGCTGGTATGGAAAGGCATTGATATTTTAATTTTCGGTATATGCTTTCCGGTCATTTTGGCGGCTTTGTTTGGTTACGTGCTTAGTAAAGATGCATCGGCAGGTTCATCTAATTTTGAATTATCTTACGCAGCCGTTATCACTATTGGTGTGCTTGCAACGGGCGTAATGGGGCTACCATTAACCATTGCTGATTATCGGCATCGGGGGATTCTGAAACGGTTCCAAGTGACACCGGTATCTCCTTTACAGATTTTATTCGCCCAAGGTATCATTCAGCTTTCCTCTGCCCTTGTTTCATTTACGGGTGTTACTCTCGTATATTATTTATTTTTTGATTATCAGATAGTAGGCTCCTGGCTTATATTTTTGAGCGTATATGCCTTTGTTATTTTAGCCATGTACAGTATTGGCACTTTAATTGGCAGTGTAGTACCTGATCAAAAAGCAGCTAATATGTGGAGTTCTATTGCGTACTTTACGATGTTATTGTTCTCAGGTGCGACCATTCCATATGAAGTGATGCCACGCTTCGTTCAATGGATAATGGATATATTACCCCTGTCACATGGGATTCATTTATTAAAGCTGGTAAGCACAGGTAGAGAAACTGAGGGGATGACAGTGCCATTTTTGATTCTAGGCATTGTTACTGTGATCAGCTTGGTTGGGTCATTCAAATTTTTTAAGTGGAAGTAGGGTTGAGAGGGATGTACCAAACCAAAGAAATTGCAGCAATTGTCGGGGTACATCCCAACACTGTACGGATTTATGAAGAATGGGGATATATCTCTGCTGTTCCGAGAGGTGTGAATGGCTACCGCATGTATTCCGACTTGCATTTATTTCAACTAAAAATAGCTAGAATCGCTTTTCGTTGTGAAATTGTTCAAGGGCTCATTCGGGCAAAGGCTAGAGCCATAGTTGAAGCTAGCGGTAAAGCAGATTTTACTCAAGCACTAGAACATGCACAAGCCTATTTGTCCCATCTAGAAAAGGAATATAACCGGGCGCTAGAAGCTATTGAACTTTCGGAGCAGTGGATATGTGGAATAAAGTCTACACCTACTCACACTTATACACGCAAAGAGACTGCTCGGGTTCTGGATCTCTCCACTGAAATGATTCGAAATTGGGAACGCAATGGATTGATAACAGTCCATAGACTTTCCAATGGCTCCCGGGCATATACAGAAAATGAAATAAAACGATTGAAAATTATTCGGACCTTAAGGACGGCACATTATTCGATAAGTGCAATCCTTCGGTTGATGAATCAAGCAGAGAACATGAGGTGGACTAATCTTAATATTAAGAAAGTGCTCGACACACCAGAAGATCATGAAGACATTATTTCAGTGACAGATCGATTAGTCTATTCATTGGAACAAGCCATTGAGTCTGCAAAGGAGCTTATATTGATACTAAGGGCAAAACTGAACGTAGAGATATGACATTGTAATCATGAATCTCACGAGATGCACGCCCCCAAGACAATCGAAGAGAACGGCAAACCAAACGTAAACAATCCCCCATCCTGGTAACAAGTTAAGGGATTGTCTTTTTATTTCATATTACTTGATATGCGAAGGGGTCGTTTTTTGAATATGAACCAAAATGTCGAATTGCTCTTGAAGGGAAACATCATCATCATATTGCGGTACGTTAGGAATGATCTGTGCACCGCCATCAAAGAATGGCTGCTTTTCTTTTACCCATTGCTGCGCGGCTCCATTCAATTTGCGAAGATCTAACAGGAACTGATCGTAATGAACTTGTCCAAGCATATGATTAGAGCTCTTCTCGTTCTTCTGAATGGTATCCGCCGCAATCTTATTTTCACTGAGTGATATAAATGCTGTAAATTTGCCTTCCGTGGTGGTGGAGCCAATGGCTACATATTGATCGCCTACACGTTCTTTCAGAAACTCCCCGGCAACTTTAGGATACATCTTCTCAGTGATAACACCTTTAGCGATGTGAATATTGTGCCCCCAAATCATCGTTTTGCCGCCCAATTTTTCTTGAGCCCAAACAGCGTGCTCGGCTAGAAACTGATCATGGAGCGTCACCATGCTCGGATAGTCAGCCGGAATCACCATCTTCGTAAAATTCTCTATCACCTTAGCCGTCTCTTTCACCCAAGCTAGCTCATGTGAATCCGCCTCATTATTCGACTTCGTTTTGTCTTCAAGTAGTTTGACTACTTTTTGCGCATTCACCATATGCTTTTCTTTCACTTCAGTAGTCAGCTTCATATATTCCTGTAGATTACCTGCCACCGGTGACAACTCTTTGTAGCTTTGCTCGACTTCGGGCAGCAAATCAGGATGATGCTCCTTTACATAGTTGGTCACTTGATCGAAGACACTTTGATCCAGCATTTTTAAGTCGAGTCCGATGAATTGAATTTTCTTTTTATTTGCAGGATCAGAGTTGTATTCCCGCATCCATTCTACCATAGCGACAATCTCATCCGTTGGGTACAACAGCTTCAAAAACTCCCTAGGGTTGCCTTTGCCCGTTTGGATATACTCGTTCAACTTCAAACCGTTGCCCCAATCCTCTTCAATCCCAAAATTCGTAAAGCCTAGCTCAGTGACCAAATACTTCACGAGGCGATGCTTCATCATAAAAATCTCGGAGCTTCCGTGAGTAGCCTCCCCTAAACCAACATAATTTGCCTTCCCTATCATGTCTTTTAGCGGTTTTAAGTCATCCAATGGTTGTTTTGGATCTGATGTCTCCAGTTGCTTCGCCTGTAATTGAAGTGATTTTGCAATACTGTTTTGAGATATTTGAGCGGTCTCAACGGTTTGGGTTGTTCCTATTTGATCCGACTTTTCAGCGGGTCCATTACTGCAGCCTGCAGTTAGAGTCGCTGCACTTAGCATTACAGCAACTCCACCGTAAATCATTTTCCTTCTATTGTTCATGGTATTCACCTCTTGGATTTTTTTGAAGTACGACTCTTTCTGCATACCAGCATACGGGGTCGTCTTCAGTAGCCCAATTGTCATTCACTCACAATCATTTAAGCTAGTTACAAATCTTCACTATTTCATGTGACATGCAATGCTCGCTCGTATTGATCAGCGCCAACATATCACAAAGAAAATGATGACATGTTGTCACTGGCGGAGATGACAGCTGTGCGGTTAGTATCGGGCAGTAAGCAACCGCACCAACCTATTTGTTAAAGAGGAGCTGATTCACCTATAGAAAACCGTTGTTGACGGAAGAAGCCAAACCATACAATACCGCAATTTCACGGAGAGGAGTGATGAACCTTATGAAATCAGGTTTCATCCAAAATGGTTGTTTTTTATGTTTAACTTTCGTTACAGGCTTGTTTTACTTTTGCTTTTATATGGTAGCACTGTCGTTCAGTTTAGGTCTTTCACTTATAGGAATCGGTATTCCACTATTTACACGAGTATTGCGAACTACGACAACCTTCATCCAATTCGAACGCACGCAGACGAAAATTTATACAGATATTACGACAGCACCTTACGACAAAAAAATAACAACGGATGCATCGATTTGGGTTCATGCCAAATTAGAACTAACGGATCGTCGCAATTGGCTCGCCGTCTTTTGGTTAATGCAGAAGTTGGTGATCGGACTTGTCAGTCTCGTCAGCGTAGCCGTTCTCTATTTAACACCTGTTGCATTCCTGCTGGCACCAATTTTGTATCGATACATCGATATGAATGTCATTTTCATGCAAGTAGATACTTTTGCGAAATCACTCCTTATCATGGTTCTGGGAGCGGTGCTTGCCGCAATAAGCGTCAAGTTGAGTGAACGGTTGGCGAAAACATTCGGAGGCTATACGCGCACCATGATTCAACAGCTTGACCGATAACTATTTTTTTGGCCTTTATGCAGGTGACGGAGCGTAAACAGCCAATTACACACTGTTCAAAGGTTTGGGTTATAATACTATAGGAAAAAAACAGATAGCTGCTTAGGGGTTGAAGGAATTGCTGGAAATGATCAAAAAATGGTTTTGGTATGATTGGATTATGCTTGGGCTCCGCGTTATTACTAGTGTTTCGCTCATTCTTACGACGATCAGATTTCAGGAAGGTCTAGTACTGCCTTTAGGGATCGTTATTTTTTGGGAGATTGCCGCTTTCTTCATTCCCTGGGCTTGCTTGCAGCTTAACTACAAATATTATTTATTCACAGAGATACTGCTCTTTGGCGGGCTATGCGTACATTTAACCTCGTTGTTTCCAGAAGCTTTCCCTTCATTTCTTGTATCCGTCTTTCTGATCGCAGCGAATAGCGCTCGTCTGTCCTATCATTGGACGGCACCTGCAACGGTCCTGGTAATACCCGGAATTTTTTATGTTGTTTCGCCAAATTACAGCTATTGGATCATGGTAATCTACTACGGACTTGCTTATGTGATGGGGTTCGCTTTTCATTTATTGACCGTCAATCATCGGCAAAATGAAACGATCCGTAAGCAAAACGCGGTGCTTGAGCAATATATGTCCCAAATCGAGCGTATTACGCTGGCAGAAGAACGAAACAGGCTGTCGAGAGAGCTTCACGATACTGTTGGTCATGCATATACTTCCATCATCATGGGAATGGAAGCGTTCCGGTCCGAGCTTGCTACTGAAAAGGGTATACAGAGGCTGGATTCCTTGCTTGAGTTGGGCCGCAAAAGTATAGAGGAGGTGAGGGGCTACTTGCATCAAATGGAGTCTTCAGAGCCGTCGCTTTCCTTGGTCCAGTCTCTCCAAAAGCTTGGAGATGAATTTCAGGAGCATGCCCGGGTCGAGGTAAACTTTCGTGCGTTCGGAGAGGAGTCCCGACTGTCCCGACAAGCGAAAATGGCGTTCATTCGCTGTTTGCAGGAGTCGCTTACGAATGCAGTTCGTCACGGTCAGGCGACGGATATCACCGTTTCTTTGCAATTTGGGCACCAAGATACAAGATTGGAGGTGCACGACAATGGAAGAGGGATGGAAGAATGGCAGGAGGGCTTCGGCATGAACGCGATGAAGGAGCGGGCCATGAATTTGCAAGGTCAAGTGCTCGTCTATACGAAACCAGGGGACGGTACGCTTGTCACCTGTACGTTGCCGCGACAAGCGGAAATGGAGAACGACCTTATTCAGCTGATGATCGTCGACGACCAACCTTTTATTCGGGAAGGTCTGCAGTTGCTGCTCGACAAGTACCAAGACTTGAAGGTAGTCGGCTCGGCAGAGGATGGCGAACAAGCCGTCGACCTGTGCGGACGCCTCCAGCCTCACGTAGTGCTAATGGATTTGGATATGCCACGCATGAATGGAGCCGAGGCAACCAAAATGATTAAGCAGCAATGGCCGCATATTCGCGTATTGATTATCACGACGTTTCAGGATGCGGAGCAAGCGTTGGACTTACTGCGCAGTGGTGCGGACGGCTTCCTGCTAAAATCAGCCGAACCGTTAGAGCTGGCCGATACCATACGGCTTGTTCACAGAGGCGGTACATTAATCGATCGAGGAATGTCCCACGAAATATTCAAGAAGCTCGATAAGAGCGTCGACTCAACGCCATTGAAAGCCACCAACGACTATGATCTGACTAACAGGGAAATAGAAATATTGCAGCTTGTTGCCAAAGGGCTCCGGTACAAGACGATAGCGTCCAAGCTGTATTTGTCAGACGGCACGGTCAGAAACTACGCCTCCTCGGCCTATATTAAGCTAGGAGTAAGCAACAAGGAAGAAGCCGTCCAGAAAGCATTGGAGAGCGGGATCATCGAAGGACAAAACTGAAAGAACAGTCAACCGATTCTGAGCAGATTGTAGTGCGAGATGGTAGTTGCTTTTCATACAAAAAGCCTCTCCTTTGGTGGTTGTTTCGTGCCACCATTCTTAGGAGAGGCTTATTTAGCAATTGTATTAAAATCTGCCGTAGAATGCATTCCGGTAAATGTCGGCAATTTCTTTGACAAGCGGCATGCGGGGATTGGCTGTTGTGCATTGGTCCTCGAAGGCGCGGTCGGCCAGATAGTCGACTTTGGATTCGAAATCGGATGGAGCGAAGCCGAGATCCTGGAATTTCTCAGGAATGCCAAGGGATTGGTTCAGCTTGCGGATAGCCATAATCAAGCTGTTCACACCCTCTTCCGTGGTGCGGGCGTCCATTCCCAGTATTCTGGCGATTTCTGCATATCGTTCATCGGCGATGAAATAGTTATATTTCGGAAATGATGCAAATTTTGACGGCTTCTGGGCATTATACCGGATAACATGCGGCATCAGAATCGCGTTCGTCCGCCCGTGCGCCGTATGGTATTCACCGCCCCATTTATGCGCCAAGCTGTGGTTGATGCCAAGGAAGGCGTTGGCAAAAGCCATGCCTGCGATCGTTGACGCATTATGCATTTTCTCACGGGCAAGCGGGTCCGCCGTATGGAAGGATTTCTCCAGGTACTGGAATACCAGCTTAATGGCGTGCAGTGCCAATCCATCGGTATAGTCACTGGCCATGACGGAAACGTAGGCTTCAATGGCATGCGTCAGCACGTCCATTCCTGTATCTGCGACCGCTACTTTTGGCAGGGAATACACAAGCTCCGGATCAATGATTGCCACGTCTGGCGTCAGTTCATAATCCGCAAGCGGATATTTAGTATGTCCATCTTTTTTATCTGTGATTACCGCAAACGAAGTTACCTCCGAGCCGGTTCCTGAGGTTGTCGGGATCGCAACGAATTGGGCTTTGACCCCTAATCGAGGATATTTGTAGACCCGTTTACGGATGTCCAGAAACTTCTGTTTTAGCGAATGGAAGCTGGTATCCGGGTATTCGTAAAAGAGCCACATCGCCTTCGCCGCGTCCATGGGCGAGCCGCCCCCCAGTGCAATGATGCAGTCGGGCTGGAAGTTTTCCATCATGCGGGTTCCGCGTTCCACTGTTTCTACAGACGGATCAGGCTCGACATCAGCGAATATTTCAACCGAAACAGGATTAGTGCGTTTTCGCAAGTAATATTCGATTTTTTCCACGTATCCGAGCTTAACCATCATGGCGTCCGTAACAATAAGCACCTTGGAGATGTTAGGCATTTTCTCAAGATACTGTGTGGACCCTTTTTCAAAGTAGATCCTAGGCGGAATTTTGAACCACTGCATATTTACCCTCCGGTAGGCGACACGTTTGATATTGATCAGGTTCACTGCAGTTACATTGGAGGTGGTTGAGTTTTTGCCGTAAGATCCGCAGCCTAAGGTGAGTGACGGTAGATTGGTGTTGTAAATATCGCCGATAGCCCCCTGTGTTGAAGGAGAATTGACAATCACACGTCCGGTCTGTAACCGTTCCGCGAAGGCCTCAATCACCTTATTGTCCTTAGAGTGAATTACAGAAGAGTGTCCCAGCCCGCCAAAAGTGACGATTTCCGCTGCACGATCAATGCCTTGTTCGGCAGAGGTTACCTTATAACAGGCCAGAACCGGGCTCAGTTTCTCAGCGGATAACGGGAAGTCCGTTCCCACACCCTCTAATTCGGCAATAAGAATTTTCGTGTGCTCAGGGACTTGAATACCGGCCATCTCGGCAATTTTGTAAGCGGACTGACCGACAATAGCGCCATTGACCGCACATTTCTCCCCGGTGATTACCAAACCTGAGACCGCTTCTGTTTCCGTTTGATCTAAAAAATAGCAGCCGTTGTCCGTCATCAATTTGCGGACCTGGTCATACACCGGTTCCTCAATGATGAGGGCTTGCTCAGAAGCACAGATCATCCCGTTATCGAATGTTTTGGAAAGAATAAGATCGGTGACCGCTTGTCGGAGGTCGGCTGTTTTCTCAATAAAACAAGGTACATTTCCGGGTCCGACGCCTAGTGCGGGTTTACCAGTACTATAGGCGGCCTTTACCATGGCTGAACCACCCGTGGCGAGGACCAAGGCTACATCTGGATGGTTCATGAGCAGCTGTGTCGCTTCGAGCGACGGATTCTCGACCCACTGTACACAGTGAGGCGGCGCTCCTTCTGCTACGGCTGCCTCCAGCAGCGTTTTTGCCGATTCGCTGCTGCATTTCTGCGCGGAAGGATGAAAAGCAAAAATGATGGGATTTCGCGTCTTCGTGGCGATCAGTGTTTTAAAGATTGTCGTAGAGGTAGGATTCGTAACAGGCGTTACTCCAGCTATAATGCCAACCGGTTCGGCTACCCGCTGGAAATTCTCATAAAGATTTTCTTCAATAATCCCGACGGTTTTGTTATTTTTGATGCTGTTATAAATGTATTCTGATGCAAAAAGGTTTTTCGTGATTTTATCTTCGTATACGCCGCGTCCAGTTTCTTCAACCGCCATCTTGGCGAGCAGCATATGCTTATCCAGTCCTGCGAGTGCCATGGCCTGCACAATGCGGTCAATCTGCTCTTGATTCATGGACAGGTATGCTTCTTGCGAAGCCCTGGCACGTGTAACCAGACGGTTGACCTCATCCTGTGCGGTAAGCTTCTTATCGGTGATGCTCTCGTTGCCTCCTGCTTGGCTTTCTGTAACAGCCATCATTTTCCCTCCCTGACATTGTACTCGTTTTTAACAAGTACAGTTTTACCTGCATTCGGGTTATTATCCCCGTTCCCAGTCTCTACCGTTTAGACCCGTGTGAAAAGTGGCGATATCCCCCATACTACCCATTGATGTACCTTCTATATATTTACCAAGATGGATCATACTAAGCACAGTCCATAACCATGACAATGGAATAAAGGAGGAAGCATCACGATGCAGGCATGGGAAGGTTTTAAATCAGGAAATTGGCAGGAAGAAATCGATGTCCGCCAGTTCATCCAGCTCAACTACGAACCCTATGAAGGGGATGCGTCTTTTCTGGCGGGGATAACGGAAGCCACGCAACAGCTCTGGGAGCAGTTCATAGAGCTCGCCAAGCAAGAACGTGACCAAGGCGGAGTCCTGGATATGGATACAGAGGTGGTTTCCAGCATAACTTCGCATGAACCCGGTTATTTGAATAAGGAGCTTGAGGTAATCGTGGGTCTTCAAACGGACAAACCGTTCAAGCGGGCTCTTCAGCCTTACGGCGGTATCCGAATGGCCAAAAATGCTTGTGAAT
The DNA here is from genome assembly GCF_001909085.1 of Paenibacillus sp. P32E. Taxonomy (NCBI): domain Bacteria; kingdom Bacillati; phylum Bacillota; class Bacilli; order Caryophanales; family Paenibacillaceae; genus Paenibacillus; species Paenibacillus sp. P32E. The sequence goes on from NZ_LVYY01000077.1 coordinate 77,089, forward strand.
CCTACGGTTATGAGCTGGACCCGGAAATCGAGCATATTTTCTCCACTTACCGGAAAACTCACAATCAAGGTGTATTTGACGGTTATTCGCCTGCCATGAGTCTCGCCAGAAAAGCCGGCATTATTACAGGGCTTCCGGATGCGTATGGCCGGGGGCGAATTATCGGCGATTACCGGCGCGTAGCCTTATACGGTACGGATTTTCTGGCTAAAAGCAAAAGAAACGAGCTCTCCTTCTTCGACGAACACACGATGACTGAAGATGTAATTCGGGCACGTGAAGAAATCGCTGAGCAGCTTCGCGCCCTTTCAGAGCTGAAGCAGATGGCGGCCAGCTATGGATTCGATATTACCAAACCGGCGGAGACCGCGCAGGAAGCTTTTCAATGGCTGTACTTCGGATATCTTGCCGCAATCAAGGAGCAGAACGGGGCTGCTATGAGCCTTGGCCGCACCTCCACCTTTCTGGACATTTATATAGAGCGTGACCTGAAGAAGGAGAAGTTAACGGAGCAAGAGGCACAGGAGCTCGTCGATCATTTTGTCATGAAGCTGCGCATGGTGAAATTTGCAAGGACACCTGAATATAACTCACTGTTCAGCGGCGATCCGACATGGGTGACCGAGTCGCTTGGAGGTATTGGTCTGGACGGTCGCCCGTTAGTTACAAAAACCACCTTTCGATTCCTGCATTCGCTTGAGACGCTCGGTCCATCGCCGGAACCAAATTTGACCATACTCTGGTCCACCCGGCTCCCTCAGAAGTTCAAGGAATATTGTGCGCGCATGACGATTCAGACCAGCTCTCTTCAATATGAGAATGATGATTTAATGCGGACTTATTTTGGTGATGATTACGGGATTGCCTGCTGTGTGTCCGCTATGCGGATCGGGAAGCAAATGCAATATTTCGGCGCTCGGGCGAATCTGGCCAAAGCGCTGCTGTATGCGATTAACGGCGGTATGGATGAGCAGATGAAGGTGCAGATTGCCCCGCCCATGCGGCCGATTCTGTCGGACAAGCTGGACTTTGACGAAGTGATGGCCGCTTTCGACCATACGATGGAATGGCTGGCAGAACTCTATATCAACACCTTGAATGTAATTCACTACATGCACGATAAATACTGTTATGAACGCATTGAGATGGCGCTTCACGATCAGGAAACAATGCGGACAATGGCGACAGGGATTGCAGGACTGTCGGTCGTCACCGATTCGCTCAGTGCCATAAAATATGCAGGCGTTCGCCCGGTTCGGGATGAGAACGGTCTTGCTGTCGACTATATCGTTGAGGGGGAATATCCTGCTTACGGCAATAACGATAACCGTGCCGATGAGATCGCGATTGACCTCGTCAAGCGATTTTATCGCAAGTTGAAGAAACACTCAACATACAGGCAGGCAAAAACCACGATGTCTGTACTGACGATTACCTCCAATGTCGTATATGGGAAGTTGACCGGGAATACCCCGGATGGGAGAAAGAAGGGCGAGCCATTCGCCCCGGGAGCGAATCCGATGCATGGCAGAGACAAGAAAGGTGCGATTGCATCATTAAACTCTGTAGCAAAGCTTCCGTATGAGTACGCCTTGGATGGCATATCGAATACATTCTCGATTATTCCGGGTGCTCTTGGGAAGAACGAACAGGATCGAATCCATAATCTGACCGCGCTGCTTGACGGGTATACAGCCAAGGATGGCCACCATCTCAATATAAATGTGTTTGACACCAAAACCTTGCTTGATGCGATGGAGCATCCGGAGGAGTATCCGCAGCTCACGATACGAGTGTCAGGTTATGCGGTTAATTTCATTAAACTGACGAGAGAGCAGCAGCTTGATGTCATTAACAGAACCTTTCACGAAAAAATCTAACGGGGGAAGCGCGGCCCGTCGATTTACTGATCCAAGCCTTGGCTCCATATGAAGTAAACAAAAGACACCTCTCCGGGTGTCTTTTTACGTGGGTAACTGATTTCTCAAAAGCAGCTTACTGCAACAACTCTGCCACAAGCTTCAATAGTTTTTCCTCGCTCAGGGTTTTGTCGCCGTAACTGGTAACCGTAAAATATGCATCATACTTTTCGTTATACCAGGTCAGGTAGTTATGCTGCTTATCCGACCCTATTCCCATGGTATTGACGATGACGTCTGTTCCGGCTACAGTAATTTTGTTCGCCTGCTCCTCCGCTCCCTGCCATACCCTCATGTCTCCGCCGTGCATCATGTGAGCGGAAATCCCCAGGAACCCGCCGTCTTTCGCATACGAGGCACTGACCGAGATCGGACTTGTCCACGGCACGGATTTCATGAACAATTGCTGCCCTCCGGTCGCTTGTTCCGCTTGAGTGCGCAGCTCATTGAGCGTTCCCAGGTATAGTTCCTGCTGCATCATAGGCGAATTATACGGAAAGTCGGGTTCAACGGTACCATTTTGAAAAGAGTATCCCTCCGGCGCTTCCGGCAGCATAGGTGCTCCGGTTCGGCGAATCTCTGCGGAGAAATCCGCATAGGCGGTTAGGCGCTGTTCCTTATGCACAAATTTCAACGCTTCCGCCGCTTCTTTTGCCGCATCCTCTTTGACATAGTAACCAATTAATTCACCCGGTTTAGCAAAAGCGAGTGCTTTAGCCTCCATCTGCTGCCTAAGCTTGTTATTCACCAAATGGCCCGTTTGTTGCACTGGCTCCGGCTCCATGTACTGCACCTTCACCTCGCCTCTGCTGTTACGGATCTGAATATATTCCGCAGCAGCATATGCTGTCACGGAGAGCAGCAGGAATACCATAAGCAGACTGAACAATGCTGTAGGTTGGCGCAGTTTTCCCTTCCACGCGCCAGGGTGAGTGCGTGCCAGTCCAAGCCGCTCTACCCGTTCCATCACTTGCGTTTCTACATCAATCGCCTCCAGCGGATTTTGACCAGCTGAGGCTTTAATTATATCTTGGTATTCATGGCTGATTGCGGTTCGTCCCACAGCTTTTCCTCCTCCGATTCCATGACCTGCTTCACTTTCTGCTTGATGCGGTTCATTCTTTTGTTCAGCGCATTCGGGCTGATCTTCAGGATCTCACTCATTGCCGCATAACTCTTCTCCTCGAATACCCGCAAAATCAAGAGATTACGTTCCTCCAGCGATAACTTGGCCAAGGCCGCTGCCAAAGAGGGTTTGTAAAGCCGGTCATCCAGCTCTTGTTCGGGGCTCCCCACAACTGTCTCCGGCCGAAAAATCTGCATCACCTGACGGTGCAGCCTGCGCCTGCGCAGCAGATTCAGGCAATGATTATAGGCAATCCGATACAGCCAAGCCGAGAACTGTACAGTAGGCTTGTACTGATGAATCGCCTGATACGCCTTCACCAGTATTTCCTGGACCGCATCCTCAGCATCCTGCCTGTTCCCTAGCAGACGACAGCAATAGCCGTAGATGGGCTGCTGAAAAGCTCTGACAATGAGAGCATACTGTCCGCTATTCCCTCTCTGAATCCCGAGGATCAACTGCTCCAATTCTCTGGAGTCCATCACATCATCCGACGTTGATAACACCTCCTCAAGCTGTATATCTCTATAACACCCGGCCCTTTGAAAAAGTGCCGTAACCTCTTAAATAAAATAATTTTTCTGCACAATATTATGTAGCTAAACCCAACGAACAGCAGCTCACTTACATTTGTATCGACGGAAACAGTATTATCGGTGTAACAGATTCTGGTTTCACTGGCTCCAAGGTGGCCTTGTTATACCTCTCCTTCCGATAATAAATGAAGACACCCCGCAAGGTGTCTTTTTTATTCAACCAAACAAAGCGAGCTGCGAAAAGTCCCACTTGCACCTTGAAAAAGAGCCAATGTCACTGTCCCAGCTTTTGAGTTTTTACCAGCATTTCCCGTAGAACATGGGCGACTTGGCTTTTTCGGCCTCTTGCTTTCTTTTCTATCCTGCGTAATGACCTTTGGCGCTTTAGGAGATTGTTTTGATAATAGAATTTCTTTGCCGCAATCCGTAGTGTTCTTCTCAACATGACTGCTGAGGAGCGTGTTAGCTTAGAGCGGAATCCTCTGTGTAAGATGCGCAGCGTCTCTTTGTATTTCTCTAAATCCTCAGATGGAGGTACGAGGGCGAATAAATTTAAAGAGGAGTCATTGAAGCCGTATTGTTTATACATGATCCTCAGATTATCCGTATTAAAAACATTTCCTCGCAAGTGGGTTGGGTGCTCCTGGTGATATCCAATAACCTCCTTGATGCTGCGAAAACGGATTTTCAACCGATGCAGCCTATAGCCAAGGTCCCAGTCTTCAAGCCCATAGAGCACAAACTGTTCATTAAAACCTCCGATACGAGTCAACTGGCTGCGCCGTATGGCCACGCAACGAGTGACGAGCAACATCCAGGGAGCTATATCCGTTTTGGCAAATTGCTGTCTCGTATCGGGTGGAACCTTTGTGGTGAAAACAACTTTTGACAAAGCCTCCGTGTGGTGAAGGATATCTTCCGGTGTGATTAGCGGGATAATGTCAGCTGCTATCTCAAATTCGGGATTCCATAAGCTGGATGGTGAGACTGTATTGCGAAACTGTTCTTTTTCTTCCGGAGAAAAGTCAGGGTAGTAATGGGTATAAGCATCGTCCCACGAATGGGGGATACCAGAAAGCACGGCTTTGGGATATTTACGGTGATAGCGGCGCACAGTGCTGATGAATTCAGGCAACACCAAAAAGTCAGCATCGCAGAAAATAATATATAGCCCTTTTGCATGCTGCAGCCCCAAATTTCTAATGGCAGATCGGCCGCGTTGTTCCGGATGGGATACATAATTAAGCTGATAGGAAGCTTGGAAGCCTTCGACCATTTCCCTCGTTCCATCTGTAGAGCCGTCATCAGCCACAATCACTTCAAAATGCTGCTTCGGATAGGTCTGTGTTTCAAATGAAGCGAGTGTGAGCAACAACTGCTGGTGTCGATTATAGGTTGGAATGATGATGCTGTAACGGATACTCAGTGTGATCTCCCCCCACCATTTAGTGAAAGCCCTCGAATCGGATAAATAATAACAATATATTCAGGGACTTTAGCCTGGTCTAGTCAGATGCCCTATATGGCTCGAATTAGGCTTGGAAGGGTACCATTTTATAAAAAGCTGCAAAGATCCCGTAGGGGGCTTGCGATGGTTTAGGTTATCTACTTCGTACAAAATAATAGTTTTCCGATTTAATCTTTACGCCTAAGCGTACCACGTATAATTAGCAAATATGCTACGCTTGTTCATATCCTCAGAGGATTAAATCTTTCAAAGGAGGCCCCCATGCCAAAGATCCTCGAGTCCCTATACCACGGTAGCTTATTCCCTAACGAGGACATTATCTCCAAAGACCCCAATTATCGCCCTATCAACAGGCAAATCACCGAGTCTCTGGAAGCTTGGAAGCAGAAGCTGTCCGCAGGGGAGTTTGAGGAACTGGAGTCTTTATTGGAGCTGTATTCTCAGGCCCAGGGAATGGAGATGACGGCTGCGTTTATTTGTGGTTTCAAGACCGGGGCGGCGATGATGATAGAAGTTCTAGTCGATGACTAAGAGTAGCGAAGCCCAGATCTTTAAGGTTTCCGAGATAGCCTTCTTACATAAACTTTCACCTCGAGACACCAATCAAGGTGTCTTTTTCGTCTGCAAATTTATTTTCCTATTGACTTAAACCATGATTTAAATCGTATGCTAATCCTGTCGACATGGAAAGATCAGATTTGGAGGCCTTCAAAATGAAGTATGTTTCGATTGGTGAGGCTTCGGCCACCTATCATATTCCGGAATCCACGTTAAGGTATTATGAGAAGCAAGGTTTGTTGCCTTTGATGGAGCGGGATGCTGCCGGCAGGCGGTTATTCTCGGAAATGCAGATGGCGCTGCTTGAAACGGTGCTTCGCTTGAAGCAGACACACATGCCCATCCACGATATCAGGAAATATATAGCTTGGGTCATTGAAGGGGAGAGCACCACTGAGCTCCGGCTTGGGATGATGACGAAGCACAAGCAGGCGGTGCTGGATGAGATTGCGTCTATGACAGAAGCTTTGCAGGGTATTGATGTGAAAATTACCCGGTATACTGAGCGTTTGCAGAAAAATAGATCATAGAAAAGAGGAACACTCATGAAGCTGTCAGGAAACACCATACTTATTACTGGCGGAAGTGCCGGGATCGGGCTGGCTTTTGCAGAGCGTTTTATACAGGCCGGGAATCAAGTGATTGTCTGTGGGCGGCGTGAAGATGCACTTCGAAATGCGCAAGAACAACTCCCAGGCCTGATTACCCGTGTATGTGACTTGAATGTGGAGTCCGAGCGCATAGCCTTGTTTGATTGGGTCAGCGGAAACTATCCGGAAGTCAATGTGCTCGTGAACAATGCAGGGACTCAACAACGGTTCAATGTACTGCAAGCGGATGCCAAACACAACTGGAGTTACTTCAATCAGGAGATCACAACAAATATGGAAGCGGCGTTCCACCTCTCTATGCTGTTTGCTCCATTTTTTGCAGGAAAAGAAAAGGGCGCGATCATTAATGTGACCTCCGGGCTGGCCTTTACGCCGTTTGCCATCGCTCCCATCTATTCTGCAACCAAAGCGGCGCTTCATTCGTTTACGATGAGCCTGAGACATCAGCTGTCCGATACGTCTGTTGAAGTCATTGAGGTGGCTCCTCCGGCAGTGAATACGGAACTGGGCGGTGCAGGACTGCATATACATGGAGAACCCTTGGGTGCTTTTACAGACGGAATCTTTAAAGGCTTGGAAGAGGGGAAACAGGAAATCGGATACGGGACTTCTGTGGACCGGTTGCGCATGTCCCGGGATGAAGTGGATGAGTACACAGCAAATATGTATCAGGCCACAAAAAGCATGATCGAATAGCTATGCAAAAGGCTTGACAAAAAAGAGGTCATTCAGTAATTTAAAAGATAATTGGAAAGTAAAGTCAGGAGAGGACGAGATCAAGTGGCGGCGAATTGGTGGTTGGCTCTCATTATTATGGTCGTGTTGAACGGGATTTTGGTTTGGACTTTGTTTGTAGAGGGGTACTCCGCGAGCCGCAGGGCTAAAAAGTGGTTTTTCATCGTCGTAAATGTAATTGGGCTTATACTTGCAGTGTCTCAATTTTTCTGGATGGATTTTTAGCCTTGGACTCGGCCAGCAAGACATGCTATATGCCATTTTCTTAGAAGAGGGGTCCGGCTCCCTGAATCCACATTTGAAACCCGCTCATTGAGCGGGTTTATCTTATTTATGCTGCAAAATATGCTGCCTGCCCCTATCCACAATACTTTGTATAATCCCTCTCACAATTATGTTATATTTAATATTGAAAATTTAGCTCTTTACAGTTCTGAAGAAGGAGTACCCCATGACCCAATTTGTCTATAAGCAAATTATTGACGACCTCAAAATGAAGATTTTTGCAGGACAGTTTGCCGATATGAGACTACCGGATGAGCGCAGTCTTAGCGAAACCTACCAGGTAAGCCGCAGTTCCATCAAACGCGCACTGATGAAGATGGAGAACTCGGGAATTATTTTCAAAAAACGGGGTTCAGGCACCTTTATCAACCCGTTATACATAAAAAATGAATCGATCTTTAATTACGAGGGCTCCAATCTGGGGGTCACCGACAACTTTCAGATGCATGGCAAAAAGCCTAAGGTAAAAGTACTGGATTTCGAGGTGATCCGGCCTACGGAAGAGCTGCAGCGGGATTTGTTCCTGCAGCCTCATGATTTTGTATACAAAATCGTGCGCCTGCGCTTATTCGATGACGAGCCGTTCATGATTGAGACGGGCTACATTCCGATCAAAATTGTCCAGAATCTGGACCAGACGATTATCGAAGGATCGATCTTTCATTATCTGGAGGAGTCGCGGAACCTCGCGGTAACCAAGTCGTTTTTGTCTATTTTTGCTGAGCCTTCGGGCGCTAATGATCAAGAACTGCTCCATCTCCAGGAGAATGAGCCAGTAGGGATTATGGAAGGGATTTTCTTCCTGGATAATGGCACTCCCTTTGAGTTCTCTCATATGCGCTTCCACTACAAATATCTAAAATTCAACACGTTCGTATCTGTACAATAACTTTCTTATGATCAGGCCGGGGAATATTCCCTGGTCTTTTTTGTGTTTTCAGGCATGCATATAATGATACATATAGTTACATATTTATAAAAATAAAGATTTTTTTGTAAGCGATTTGCTCCGTTATTCATACTATGTTCAAAATTTCACAAAATTGGACCGTATCAATTGTTAAAATGATTGAATTTTATAAACGCGGCGGTATGATGTAATTGTAGAAATGATTATGTTCAGGAAAAAGAAAAAAGAAATGGGAGTGGATTGAAATGGGATTGTCAACTTTACCCGTGGATTATTCATCTAAAACGTACTTATCAAAGCTCGATGCCTACTGGCGTGCAACCAACTATATATCGGTAGGACAGCTCTATTTGAAGGATAATCCGTTGTTAAGAGAACCTTTGAAGGACGCGGATGTCAAAGTTAAGCCTATCGGTCACTGGGGGACGATCCCCGGCCAGAACTTTATTTATGCGCATCTGAACCGTGTCATTACCAAATATGATTTGAATATGTTCTATGTTGAAGGTCCAGGCCATGGCGGCCAGGTTATGGTATCCAACTCTTATCTGGATGGAAGCTACACAGAGATCTACCCGGAAATTACACAGGATATTCCTGGCCTCAAAAAATTGTTCAAACAGTTCTCTTTCCCTGGCGGTGTGGCTTCACATGCGGCTCCGGAAACTCCAGGATCGATTCACGAAGGCGGAGAACTTGGTTACTCCCTGTCCCACAGCGTGGGTGCCATTCTGGATTACCCGGATCTGATCTCTGCAGTGGTTGTAGGCGATGGTGAGGCTGAAACCGGACCACTGGCTGCTTCCTGGCTCTCCAACCGGTTCATCAATCCGATTACAGATGGTGCGGTCCTGCCAATTCTACATTTGAACGGCTTCAAGATCAGCAACCCGACCATTCTGTCCCGTATGTCCAAAGAGGAGTTAACCAATTATTTTGCAGGTATGGGCTGGGAACCGTTCTTTGTAGAAGGTGAAAATCCAGATCTGATGCATCCGGAAATGGCGAAGGTTCTGGATACTATTATTGAGAAGATTGAAGCGATTCAAAAGAATGCGCGTGAGAACAATGACACCACCCGTCCTGTATGGCCGATGCTTGTGTTCCGTACGCCTAAAGGCTGGACTGGTCCTAAAGAATGGGATAAAGTGCCGAACGAAGGCTCTTTCCGTGCCCACCAGGTTCCAATTCCAGTGGATCAAAAGAACATGAAGCACGCTCCGGCATTGCTTGAATGGCTGAACAGCTATAGACCTGAAGAATTGTTCGACGAGAATGGCCGTTTGAATGCGGATCTCGCTGAAATCCTGCCTACTGGCGACAGACGTATGGGGATGAACCCTGTCACTAACGCCGGCAAACTGATCAAAGACCTGCACAAGCCGAATTTCCGCAACTATGCGCTGGATAATTCCGTTCCGGGTCAAGTGATTGCACAAGATATGGCCGTATTGGGCAAATATCTGAAGGAAGTGGTTACACTCAATGAAGAGAACCGCAACTTCAGAATTTTTGGACCGGATGAAACCATGTCGAACCGCCTGGGTCCTGTATTCGAAGTGACCAAACGCCAATGGATGGATTCCATTAAAGAACCGCAAGATGAATTCCTGGCGCCATATGGCCGTGTAATCGATTCGCAATTGTCCGAGCATCAGGCAGAAGGATTCCTCGAAGGTTACGTACTAACTGGACGTCACGGATTCTTCGCAAGCTATGAAGCTTTCCTGCGTGTAGTCGACTCGATGATCACCCAGCACTTCAAATGGCTGCGCAAAGCGACAGATCAAAGCTGGCGTACAGATATTCCGTCCTTGAATGTCATTGCAACCTCAACAGTGTTCCAGCAGGACCATAATGGCTACACTCACCAGGATCCAGGATTGCTCGGCCACTTGGCAGACAAGAAACCGGAATTTATCCGTGAATATTTGCCGGCTGATGCCAACTCCTTGCTGGCTGTTTTTGACACCATCTTGAATGACCGTCAGAAGATCAACCTGATTGTGTCGTCCAAACATCCGCGTCCGCAATGGTTCTCGGCTGATGAAGCGCAGGAATTGGTGGATAAAGGACTCAAGATCATTGACTGGGCAAGCACGGACAAGGGTGGAGAGCCAGATGTGGTTATTGCTTCGTCCGGTACAGAGCCTACTATGGAGAGCTTGGCCGCTATCTCCATCCTGCATGAGAAATTGCCTGATCTGAAAATCCGCTATATCAACGTGGTGGATCTGTTGAAGCTGAGAAGCCAGAAGCTGGACCCTCGTGGTTTATCTGACGCTGAGTTTGATCAATTTTTCACAAAAGACAAACCGGTCATTTTCGCATTCCATGGCTATGAAGGTCTGATCAAAGATCTGTTCTTCGACCGCCACAACCATAACCTGCATGTACATGGTTACCGGGAGAACGGCGACATTACCACACCATTTGATATGCGCGTACTGAATCAGATGGACCGGTTCGACCTGACGAAGGAAGCTGTACTGAGCTTGCCGGATGCTGGTAAATATCAGGCTATCGCGGACGAAATGGATGCTATGGTCAAGAAGCATAACCAATATATCCGTGAAGAAGGTATCGACCTGCCGGAAGTAGAGAACTGGGTATGGAAGGCTTTGAACTAATAGCATAAGTACTAGTATAGGGGATGTCTTGAAGGTCATGAAAATGGCTAAGGGGCATCCCTTTTGCGCGCTCTATAAACAGAATGGATCTGCGCAATTATTTTGCAAGCGTCATGCTGAAGAATGAACAGATGGGAAGCATTGCTGCAGCACATGGTAAAACACCTACACAGATCATATTGCGATATCCAGCTTGACGCGATTCCCATCCCCAGAGCGAGTTCTATCGGGCATCAAAAGGAGAATCTGGATATCATCATTTTCGAGCTATCGGAGGCGGAGATGAAATTGATCTCCGCTGTTCAGAATCAGCTTTTGAATTTCGACTTTGCATGTTCCAATAGGGGTGAGCCCTCTTCAAGCTTCGGTTTGCTCTCGGCCATGCCGGTGCTGCCGCCATTCATCTCCGTGAGGTGCTTCCAGTACCGCTTGGGCATCAGCGAGGAGCGCAGGCGGTCGTTCTTGCGCTCACGGATGCCGATAGCGTTGTAGAATCCTTGCCAGAGGCGGCGGTATTCTTCCTCAGCTGCATCCGGTGCAGGCGGTACCCATTCATCGAGTGGAATAATGGCTTGCTGTCCAGGCTGGTGGATAAGGGCCGTGCGGTGGGTTTTGTCGTAGATCATGAAGCTCTCTCCGTGGAACCGGTCACAGAAATGATCCTGAATAACGGGCAGCACGAAGCCTTTGGGCTCAATGACCGCTGCCATAACCGGACCATATACGGAAAAGCGCACAAACCCCAAATACAGGTGAGCTTCCCGCTGGAGCTGCTGAACCGCCTTCTGCAGGGCGTTCACCGTATCATCGGCAAGCATGTCCATTACCTTGCGGCCATGAGTGAAGCCCAGGTACAGAAAATTCAGCAGCAGCATCTCCTTGTCCGGGGCGCATGACCAGAATCCAAGACGAACCCACTCCTCTGCCTCGGTGCAGATGCGTAGCGGGATTGACTTCAGTACCCGTTCAGCTCTGCTGATGTCTGTATCAATCCATTTCGATTCCAGCAGGAGGCCTTGTTCTTCTTCGTCTGAATGTATGGTAAGCGGGGTTTCCTTCCATTGATAGCTCTCGAACACACAGCACAGCAGGCCTTCAAAGCTGCCGTCGTAGGTATAGGCCAAAGCAGCTGCCTTAAACATCAGGGCCATTCGCCTCCCTTCAGCGCAGCCGAACCTGCTGTCGGGACTGCCGCTCCCGCTGCCGGCAAGGCTGCCAGATAGGAATCGTCGAACAGAGTGAGCTGCTCGTACTGCGGCGGCTCGATCCTGGCAAGCTCCTGCCCGGACATGAGTGAGCGGAGCAGGGTATGCTCGCCCACCTTTAACCCCTCCAGCATTTTTCCCTTACAGGTTATGAAAAATTGTGCGCGTTTAAGAACCACACCAAGCTTCTTCAGGGCGGCAAAGTCCAGGGTTCCGGCCCGTCGTGCCTTAACAATCCGCTGAGCACTCCTTACCCCGATCCCCGGCACCCGCAGCAGCTGCTCATACGGTGCACGGTTGATTTCAACCGGGAACTCCTCCCGGTGATTCACTGCCCAGCTGCATTTCGGATCCAGCAGCGGATTGAAGTTGGGTACCGCGTCATCCAGCAATTCATGGGCCTGAAAGCCGTAGAAACGCAGCAGCCAGTCGGCCTGGTAGAGGCGGTGCTCCCGCAGCAGCGGCGGTTTGGTATCTAGAGCCGGCAGGAGTGAATGTTCCACTACGGGGGTATAGGCAGAGAAAAAAACGCGTTTCAGCCCGTATTTCCGGTACAACCCTTCGGTGAGGGTCAGAATACGGAAATCAGTATCGGGCGTAGCTCCGATAATCATCTGGGTGCTCTGTCCGGCGGGAGCAAAGCGGGGAGCATGGTTATATTTGACGAGATCCGAGCGGTTCTCGTTAATCTTTTCTTTGATCAGGGACATAGGCTTCAGAATGGAGGCCTTGCTCTTGTCGGGAGCCAGCAGGCCCAGGCTTTCTTGAGAAGGAAGCTCGATATTGACGCTCATGCGGTCGGCCAGCAGACCAAGTCTGGACAGCAGCACCTCGTCTGCGCCGGGAATGGCTTTTACATGGATATATCCTCTGAACTGGTAGGTGTTCCTTAACAGATCAAGAGCAGCAATCATTTGCTCGGTTGTATAATCGGGACTCCGCATAATGCCGGAGCTGAGAAATAAGCCTTCTATGTAATTACGGCGGTAGAACTGCATGGTCAGGTCTGCGAGCTCCTCCGGCGAGAGTGCAGCCCGGGGTGTGGCGTTAGATTTACGGTTCACACAGTACGCGCAGTCGTATACGCACCCGTTGGTCATCAGCACCTTAAGCAGTGAAATGCAGCGGCCATCTGCTGCGAAGCTGTGGCAGATGCCCATGCTGACGGCATTACCCATGCCACCGGGCTGGCCTTTACGATCGGAGCCGCTGGAGGTGCAGGCCACATCATATTTGGCCGAAGCTGTTAAAATTTCAAGTTTTTCCATCATATCCACACAGAATCCCTCCTATACAGGAAATTATATACCGAACACACGTTCCTGTCAAAATCTGACGGGCGCAGTACTTCATTGGACTGGGATTTTGACTAGCAATGTACAAAAGATTGCCTTATGTATATAATAATAGGAACATAAGTTCCTATATTGGTTGTAGAATGGAAATTAATAACTCCCTACATTATAGGTATATAGAAATACAAGGGAGGCATTAAAAGTGAGTGCAATCGAATACTATCGTCATGAGCTCTACCGGATTGCTTGGCGTATGCAGTATCGTGCCAAGAGGGATTTTAAGCGTGAAGTCCCTCTCGCATCCAGCCCGGAGCCCCGTACTCCATCATTTTCCGAACAAGCTGATAACAGGTTATTGGTGCAGCACTATTTAGATGGACTAACGTCAGAAGTGGGAAAGAAGGTCATTTGCGCAATCTATCTAGGAGATCAAACAGAAGCTGAGGTCGCCCGGCAATTGAATATATCTCAACAGGCGGTGAACAAATGGAGGAAGAAAATGATTCAGGAATTAAGTCGGAAGATGAATTCTTAGGGTTGCTTGAACGTCTTCAGAAGGATAATGATGAATCGGCTACACTGGCGTTATTGAAATTTTTTGAAAAAGATATGGTCCGGTTAACCCGTGTGTTGCGGATGCCCAAAGAAGATGCTATACAGAGTATGAAGGTTGAGCTTCTGGAATGTTTGAAAAGAAAGAATGGATAAGAATTAGTAGGGAGCAGTTGCCGTCTGGCAGTGCTCTCCGGGCGAAAATGTATGCGCATTCCTTCTTGTGCTATAATAGCTACTAATAGCTTGATTACTAGAGTGGGAGTGTTGAGGGGATGAGAGGGTATAATATTTGGCGTCCATTGATGCTGATCTTGGTTGCGCTGCTTACGAGAACATTAGTGAATAGCGTGTGCCTCATGTTCGGCATGTCGGCTAATTCAGCAAGCAGTGTCGCCATGATCGGAATGATCATTGCCGCGCTGGTGATGTATAACCGGATGATGAAGCAGCGCCGGAAATAAATATAAGGTTGTGACGGACAGTAAGGAAAATAAGATAACAATAAGCGGCAGCCCAAGACAACTAAAGTTGTGGGGTTGCCGTTTTTTACTAATAGTCTATCATCTGGAACAGCTGCTCCGGGCATTCTTAGAGCAGATTGAACTTGGAAAAAATAACAAAAGGGAAAAGTGACGGAGGGGAATTTGGAACTCGGGGAGCGATAGCGGCTACCTTTTGATGTCAAGCGCTACCGTTGGAACAAAAGCAGAAAACCCAAGCATAACAGCGGCCGGAAGTCCAAACATTCTCCGCAGTAACGACCAAATCCCGCTTGGGCAAAGTCTCAAGTTCAGTCTGTATAGACCACATTCCCTTTGATTCTTGATAGGGGATTCTTTATAGTAAGATATGGATAAGGAAATGACAATCAGGAGGAAACAAATTTGACTACACAGCAATTAGGAGTTCCATTAGAGGGTTTTGCAGAATTCAGCCGGACCGTAGGTGCGGAAGGCGCGGTGCTGCTGCGCAATGAAGGCCAGGTGCTTCCGCTGCGCGGTGGTGAAACCGTTTCGGTTTTTGGCAGAACTCAAGTGAATTATTACCGCAGCGGTACAGGCTCAGGCGGAAGCGTGCATGTCTCGTATACAACCAATGTATTGGATGGACTGCGAAGTAAGAAGAATCTGGCTGTCAACGAAGAGCTGGCGGCGGTCTATGAGAAGTGGATTGAGCAGAATCCGTTTGACAATGGCGGCGGAGCCTGGGCAGCAGAGCCTTGGCACCAGAAGGAAATGCCGCTAACGGATGAGCTGGTATCGCAGGCAAGAAGCAAATCGGACAAGGCGGTTATCGTCATTGGACGTACGGCGGGAGAAGATCAGGATAATGCTGACGCGCCGGGGAGCTATCGGTTGACGGCAGATGAACAGACGATGCTGAAGCAGGTGACGGCTTATTTCGAGCAAACGGTCGTTGTTCTGAATGTCTCGAATATTATCGATATGAGCTGGCTGAACGATAACAGCTATGCGCACCCTATTCCAAGTGTGATTTACTCCTGGCATGGCGGGATGGAAGGGGGCAATGCCATTGCCGATGTACTGGCAGGAGAAGTGACGCCAAGCGGTAAATTGACGGATACGATTGCTTATTCGATCAAGGACTATCCTTCGACTGCAAACTACGGTAATGAATTCAAAAACTTTTATCAGGAAGATATTTATGTGGGGTACCGTTATTTTGAAACCTTCTGTCCGGAAAAGGTTCAGTTTGAGTTCGGCTACGGGATTTCCTACACTACATTCTCCATCGAGCCGGAAGAAGCCAGGCTGGTCAGCCGGGCAGGCAAGACCTTCGCTGAGATTGGGGTAACCGTAACGAATACGGGAACCGATTTTGCCGGAAAAGAGGTTGTACAGGTCTATTACGAAGCTCCGCAAGGCAAGCTGGGACAACCGGCCAAAGTGCTGGCAGCCTTCGGAAAGACCGGGGTTCTTCAGCCGGGAGAGTCGCAGCGTCTGACAGTGAGCTTCCCGGTTCATTCGATGGCCTCCTATGATGACGCTGGCGTGACCGGGCATCCTTCGGCCTATGTGCTGGAAGCGGGAACCTACCGTATTTATGTAGGAAGCAGCATTAAAAAGGCAGCAGAAGTTCAGGTAGAGGGACGCAGCGGTTATGTACTGGAGGCTCTTGAGGTGGTGGAGCAGCTGCAGGAAGCGCTGGCGCCAACCGAAGGGTTCACGCGGATGATGCCTGGAGCCCGCAAGGAAGACGGTTCCTATGAATTGGTATACGCTGCCGTTCCAACACGCAAGGTTTCGATGAAAGAGCGGATTGAGCAGAATCTGCCTGCAACGCTTACGCAGACCGGGTATCAAGGCTATACCTTAAGAGATGTGCATGACGGAAAAGTAGAGATGACCACGTTCATCGCCCAACTGAGCGACCAGGATCTCGCGGTAATCGTCAGAGGCGAAGGGATGAGCAGTCCGCTGGTTACACCGGGTACAGCGTCGGCCTTTGGCGGGGTCAGCGACCAGCTGTTCAGCTATGGTATTCCGGTAGCTTGTACCGCAGACGGCCCTTCCGGGATCCGGATGGACAGCGGACACAAGGCGACTCAGGTTCCCATTGGAACGCTGCTTGCGGCAACCTGGAATGCGGAACTGGTTGAAGAGCTCTATGTCATGGAAGGCCGGGAGCTGGTTAGAAACAGCGTGGACACTTTGCTTGGACCAGGGCTGAATATCCGCCGCAGTCCGCTGAATGGACGCAACTTTGAGTATTTTTCGGAGGACCCGCTGATTTCAGGCGTTTTTGCGGCGGCATGCACACGCGGGATTATGAAAGGCGGCTCTAATGCCACCCTGAAGCACTTCGCCTGCAACAACCAGGAGAAGCACCGCAGCAAGGTGGATGCTATCGTATCGGAACGCGCGGTCCGCGAGATTTATCTTAAGGGCTTTGAGATTGCGGTAAAAGAAGGCGGCGCGAACTCGATCATGACCTCCTATAATCCGGTGAACGGACATTGGGCTGCTTCCAATTATGATCTGAATACCACGATTCTCCGCGGAGAATGGGGCTTCCAAGGTATCGTAATGACGGACTGGTGGGCGATTATGAACGATGTTGTGGATGGAGGCCCGGCAGACCGCAAGTATATGAACTGGATGGTCCGTGCACAAAATGACGTATATATGGTTGTCAGCAATTATGGCTCGGAAGTCAACGCTTATGATGACAACACCCTGGATTCACTGGATAATGGCTCACTGACCCGTGGAGAGCTTCAGCGCTCTGCTATGAACATCTGCCGGTTCATTATGAATGCGCCGGTGTTCACAAGACCCCATGTAAGTGAGGAAACGGTGGAGAGCTTCAAGGCGAATCCTGCCCTTTCGGAAGAATTGGCGCAATCTCTGACCGGGAATGCCCAGGTGAAACCTTCCAAAGCGGGATCCACCTTTGTAAAAGTGGAACAAGCAGGGGGGTACCGGATTATCGTGGGTATCATGTCCACAGAGACGGAATTGGCGCAAAGCGCATGCAATGTGACCTTGAACGGTCAGATGATGGCGACCATTCAGACGAACGGTACAGACGGTAGATGGATCAAGCAGAAGCTTGTGAAGATTGAGCTGGAAGCGGGTCTGTATGAGCTGAAATTGGATTTTGTGAAGCCGGGCCTTCAGATCGACTGGATCGAATTCAAGCAAGTGTAAGCAGCTTTCATTTGATAAATAAGAGGGAGAAGAGAGTATCTTAAGGGTACTCTCTTTTTGCTGTTTTCAGAGGGGCAACTAAAAGGGGCTCATTGGAGGGATTTGGAGATATTTGTCGAATTAACTATAGGTATAGCTTGTATGTGAAGGAGGTGAATCCCGGTGCTGTTGTCAAAAGCTTGCGCAGACATAGGCATACGGGAAAGGCAATGTGGAACTGGCTAAAAACATCCAAAGCATCGGCGATCCAAGAGGATACTCAGAACCAACCGGCTGAGACCCTTATAGAATCTTCCCATCCCAAGATCATTATTATCACCGGAACCAGCGGTTCGGGTCGGAAAAGTATTGCCAAGCAGCTTAGTGCTTCGCTGGGAATCCCCTACATCCTTCCGTACACTACACGTGCGGCCCGCCCGCAAGAGGAGGATGGGCAACATTATCATTTTATCTCTGACGGCGAGTTTCAGGCGATGGTAGAGACAAATGCATTTTTCCAGAGGGTCCATTTGGAGCGGGGGCACTACGGAATTGCATTGGCAGACCTCGAACAAGGCCTTGAAGAGCATAAAGCCGTCATCGTTGTAGTGAATCATGAAGGCGCCAGCGCATTTCGGAAGAAATACGGCGAGGAGGCCTTGCGGATTTTCATATACGTCACGAAGAATGATATCCAGCTTCGGTTGGAGCGGGAAGCGGTGCCGTACGGCATTGTGGATGAATATCTGGGGAATTATACGGAGGAAGTGGCCTTTAAAAGGGAGTCGGAGTATCTGCTGCAGAACATGGAACCGGAGCTCACGGTCCAGAAAATCAAGGAGTTCTTACAGACGAAAATATAGGCGGCGGGGAATTAGTATCCCCATCGTAGAGGGATGTCTCAAAGCCATAAAGTGGCTGTGTGAGACATCTCTTTTTTTGCAAATATAAGGATCTATATGTTTCACGCTATAAATGGTTCTTCCTGGTGGTCAAAAGATAGCAGATGGAATCAGACTGTCCCGCTTCATGGGGAGATTACTGCTCCGCAGGAGCCAGATGAACCTCTCCCCAGTCATACATACTGCGCAGGATGGGAACGAAGTTCTCCCCGGTGGCGGTTAGGGAATACTCTACACGGGGAGGGATTTCCTTGAAAATCTCACGGTGCACAAAACCGTCCTCCTCAAGCTCCCTTAGCTGTTTGGTCAGCATCGCCTGGGTGATATCAGGAAAGGTGCGTTTGATCTGCCCGAACCGTTTGGGCCCGACCGACAGATACCATAGAATCACGATTTTCCATTTGCCTCCGACGATTTTTTGCACCTTGGTTAAGGGACAGCTTGTAACAAAATCAGTATTCTTACTCATTTTGATTCTCCTCATTACTGCATATATGCGCTGAAAAGCCTATCAATTCAATTAGTATGATTTATGATAGTATATACTATAAAACTGCCTACTTGTCCTTTGGATACTATGGGCTTAACATTACCTTAGCATTAAGGCATTGGCAAGTCATTGATATATTCTGGAGGCGAACAGCGTGAATATTAGTATTTTATACGGTCATCCGTATGATAAAAGCTTTAACAAAGCGATTCTGCAGCAGGTTACTGCTCATCTGGAACTGCGGGGGGCTGCGGTCAAGGTGAAGGATCTGATACAGCTGTCCTTTGATCCGGTGCTCGAACTGAAGGATTTGGAAGCCAAGTTCACCAAGGTATTGCCGGAAGACGTAGCGAAGGAGCAGGAGGACTTATTATGGGCTGATGCGCTGATTATTATTTCTCCTGTATGGTGGGGAGGATTTCCGGCTGTCATTAAGGGATATATCGACCGGGTGTTCACAACAGCGCTGGTCCGTTCTGCGGAGGGGGTGTACGGACTGGAGGGCAAACGTGCGTACTCTATTTTTACAACAGGCTCTTCAGAGGACTACATCCGCACCTCCCGGCAAAAGGACATGCTCTACGCGGCCAACGACAATCTGTTCGGTTTCGCCAAGTTTGCGGATGCTGAGCTTAAGCTGCTGTATTCGGTACCGCGTGTAACACCGGAAGAGCGGCAGGCGATGCTGCTGGAGGTTAACCAATTTGTCGACCGTATCTTTGATCTGAAGCCGGGAGAAGGGGAAAGCACGAAGGATAGTCCTTCCCATCTGGCTTTGGTGGAGGATTTGGCTAAGCATTGAGGAGACAGGCTGGATGGTAGGCAGCGCAGACCAAAAGACACCTCAAGGGGTGTCTTCTGGTGTATGTTCACCTGGCTACAAGCTCAGCCGTTGTTTCCCATTAACCCTTTCAGTCCGTTAAAAAAGGGTCTAATGGTCTTGATCATCCCGTAGCCCATCTTCATTACCGGCATAGCCTTCTGGATAAATCCCAGGAAGCGCAAACCGCCGCCGAGCCCTGACGCTAAGCCTGCGCCTGCTCCCGAGCCGCCCAGGAGTGAGCCGATAAGCGGCATGAATGCCGAGATTTCTGCTTTTTGCCGGCGGCTGGACCGTTTTTTACCGGATGCTTGGGTTGTACTTGTATGGGGTCTGGAGAGAATCAGTATGTCCTTTTCTACCCCGGTTATATAGCCTACATACGAACGTCCGTCATGAAGTGTAATGCAGACCGGCCGGCCCTTCAGCGCCTTGGCCCGCTTGCGCATTGTAGTTGGCTGTCCCATGTGTCGTTCACCTCTTCGCTCTATTTACTCCTATATTACTCAGAGAATGGCTTGTGGCTTGTGCGAACGGGAAATTTTCTTAGGGGAAAAGGAGGGGGAGGACTGGAGAGAACTTCTATAGAATTAAGAAATGAAGCACTGCAATTCAAGTCAAAACTACAACAGCCGGCTCTGCTAAGATCGATAGTGAAAGGAGGGAGCACCGCATGTACGAATGGAATGAGATGGTTCAGTTCATGGTGGATTGGGTAGACGGGGATCTTGCCACAGTGCCTTCACTTCTGACAATGTCGGAGCAGCTCGGCTATTCGCCATATTACTGCACGAAACAGTTTCACTCGCTGACCGGAATGACCCTGCGGGATTACATCTGGCAGCGAAGAATCAGCCGCGCCGCTCTGGAGCTGCGGGACACGGATGACCGTATACTGGACATTGCCGTGAAGTTCGGCTTTTCGTCACAGGAAGCGCTCACGCGGGCGTTTGTGAAGGCTTTTAAGATAACACCCTATGCTTACCGGAAGGCACCCAGGCCCATTCCGCTCGCAATTCGCTCTGAAGTGTTCTCCCCTTATCATTATTTGATCAAGGAGCGGGATAAGATGAGACAGGTGCATTTGCAGGAAGCGGAAATCAAGATTGAGCGCATACCGGCCCATAAGTTCATTGGGATCTGGGATGTTGAAGTATCGGACTATGGACAGTTCTGGGGGAACGGGCACGATTGTGATGAGGTATCGGGAACGCTGGAAAGTATATCTCATCATACTCTGCCTGGACAGCTTGGCCAAACGGCGGGCTGGTTCTATCAGAACGGGCAAAAAGGGTACCTGTACGGAATCCCTGTGGCGGAGGACTATAACGGGGAAATCCCTGAGGGAATGCAGGTCAGAGAGATCCCGGAATCCGAGTACCTGGTCTTCTTCCACCCGCCCTTTGATTATCTGAAGGATAACGGTGAGGTGATGCGGACTGTCGAGCAGGTAGCCTGGAGCTATAATCCGGAGAGTATGGGCTACCAGTGGGACGAGGACTCCAAGCAGGATTATCAGCGCCACTTCCCGGAGGGATACGGGTATGCGGTGCTGCGGCCGGTAAAGAAGCTGCCCATTGAAGATTGAAGCCCGGCAAAAGGATTACTCGAAAAAAAGAGAAGCGTTCCTGCGCTTCTCTTTAGGTCTTTAAGTACACTAAAATCTTTCAGCTAATGTTCCAAGTACTTCCTTAGCAAGTGTCTCTCCGCGAAATTCCAAAGCTGCCACTGTCTGAAGCAGTTCGGCTTGCTGTTCCCGCTGTTCACGGGTCCATGACTGCTTAGAGGAACCGGATTTGACAGAAGCGGGATCAGTCATGCATTTGTAAAAGCCTGCAAGCAGCAAGGAGATCTGTGCGTACAATTCAGCCAGTTCGGACAGAGCCCGGGATCCAGGATGGTTATCCAGCAGCGGCAGGGATTCTTGCAGGTAAGCGGCAGCGCTTCTGCGGGCATCGGTTAATCCCATCATGCAAAAGTGGTTCACCCCCAGTCTGCGTGCAAAGTTCTTGTCACTTGCGTTCCTATACCAGGCATCCTCCAAGAGCCCTTCCTGCCAGGCCTCAAAAGCCTTGTAACCAAGGCTGTAGCCGCTATTCCCGTCAGTATTCATCGAATCCACCTTAATTTTGAGCGAAGCATACAGATTAACTAATGCTGACGGGACATGCCCCTGGCTGCCTATACGAACGAGCATGTAAGGCCAATGGTCCACGTTCAGGTAACCCTTGCTGACCTTCATGTCTTCCAGAAACTCCGGATCATTGCGAAGCTCCTCAAAGGTTTCATCGTCAAAATAACTGCGGCACAGCAGAGTACCGCCAGCATCCAAATACCCGGTGATCACCCCCCATTCGGGAGCGACCCGCAGGTTGATGGCTATGGGAAGCTGATGATTACGCAGGCTCTCCAAGATGTTGTGTTTTTCCAATCTGCGCTCTTCAGGATTCAGATGGTTGGCCCAAGTGGCAGTTAGCCCATAGGCGCTAAACGCCGGATCGGAGTAGTTATAGGCCACAAGTGCATCGGCCGAGCTGTAATCCCACATAGGTGTAAAAGAAATTCTCCAGCACGCCCCCGACACACCCATAATCTGCTCGTAGGTAGTATCCACTCCTCTTGCTGTCAGAGACAAAAGAAGTGCCCCGGCCCAGGAGCAGTCCATGTCTTTGCCAAAGCCCAGCCGGCCTACCCCTTCTATAATGCAGTGCTCCTGAGGAGATTCCATTCGAAAGAGCCGGGTCCGGTCTGGAGTATAGTGAATCCGCTCGCCTTCCGCACAGCTTAACGCATGAATGCCTTCCTCATTCAGATATAGAAGCAGCAGGTAGTCATTGCCATCATTGTCGATCAGACTTGGAAAAAGCTCGTGGCTGGCGGTGAACTGCTTCCACTGAAAAAACGCATAATGCTTCATCTTGTTTAGTACATTGCGGCTCGCCTGTTCATTGCCGTAGGCGGCGAATACGATATCAAGCTCGCTTTGACTGGCAGCATAGCCTGTGGAATGAATATCAAGGGTAAGCAGATTGTCGTTCAGCACATAAGTAGCATAGACTCCCGAAGGAGTCTCATATTTCAGGAGCAGCAGCTTCAGACGGTCGCTCTTGATGGATTCGGGAAAAGTTAACTTACTGACCGCAAGGTTCAATCTGCTGCCGACAACGAATTGATTAACAAAATGGGTGACATCATAGGCCTCCTGGCCATCGGTATAGACAGCGCTAAGTACGACCAGCTTTTGGGGCAGCAAAATACTGTCTATAGAGTGGCCCAATATGCTGGATAATAGTGGAAGCGTGGTGGTTTCGGGCAGTGATTTACCCGTTTCCCATTTGGAAACTGCCTGGGGACTAACATTTAGCTGTTCCGCCAGTTGTTCCTGTGACATGTGTTTTTCTTTACGGAGTCTGGCAATCCGCTTGCCTACTTGTTCGCTGCTGATCATAGTACATCTCCCAAGGTTTGATTCGACGTCGTAGGTCTATTATAATTCCATCCTCTTGAAAGAACATGGATTAATGGTTGGGTAGAAGCGGAAAAAAGCAACCACAGGTTGAACTGGATGCTATGATCTGTAACGGGAGGAGAGCCTCTCTTGGTTAGATAGTGAGGCTGCCTCAGGACAGCGGGGTATCATTTCTATTTTCAATTAAGACCTGTGATTTAGGCGTGGGAAGCATAGATATGAATCTGGCAATCGAAACCACCGTCATAAATAATCCCAGCACGGATTGAATCATTATGATCACCATCGCTGGATTGTTATCGATGTTGAAATTAGGAGGCCCGAACGTAGTCATTGTAACAAAGCTCATATAAAAGGCTTGAATTAAGCTGGTACTGCGATCCGCCACGTCAAACCAATTCATTAGAAATTCATATGAAGCGGTAAACCAAAATATAATTTCCATAAAATTATGTATAAGCAAGAGGATAGATCTTCTATAGCTGCGCAGGGTAGCATTCTCTTCATAGTTATCCAGCAGATTGATTTTTAATTGATAAATAAATATCTCAAAGACCCTTAATATTCCGTAGTAAAACAAGATTTGCTTAATAACGCCAATGCTGCTGTATCTCATAATAATTATAGACAGGACTGAAAGCAGAGTATGTGCCAATACCCAGATATCAACGAACAGATACTTCCTTTTATCTTCCCAGCTAGCAAAGGAAATACTCCTTCTGACGATATCGAAGACGGAAATCCTCGATAGGAATTGAATAACAGCATTCCAAACCC
Source organism: Paenibacillus sp. P32E (assembly GCF_001909085.1). NCBI lineage: Bacteria > Bacillati > Bacillota > Bacilli > Caryophanales > Paenibacillaceae > Paenibacillus > Paenibacillus sp. P32E. The sequence continues at coordinate 101,030 of NZ_LVYY01000077.1, forward strand.
AAACAATCAATATAAATCCCTCTGTATCATTACGTTCATTCATGTGCATTCCCCCAGAAATTAATAATTACTCATTATTAGCAAGTATATAGAAAATGTTTAAGATGCCACAGCTATAATTTGCTCAGCCTAAAGCAAGGAAAAGTCGATATTTTTGACAATTCGGACAGCAACTCAAAAGGAATAAAAAAACGCTTGCTCTCTCGCCAGATTCATGATATATTACTTCTTGCGTTGCATTTCATTAATTTGCGGTCATGGCGGAATTGGCAGACGCGCTGGCTTCAGGTGCCAGTGGTAGCAATATCGTGGAGGTTCGAGTCCTCTTGACCGCATACTAACAAAAAAGCTTCTGTACTGCTCATCTGGGCAGCGCAGAAGCTTTTTTTTGTTTTCCGTTCAATAGGACAGCGCGGTTGAGGCTGAAGGGGACGAGGCCTGTTGCTTGCGGAACCCGGAGGGAGACATGCCGCTCAGCTTATGGAATACCCGGTTAAACTGGGAGAAGCTGTTGAAGCCGCACTGTTCAGCGATCACGGAAATCCTAAGCCGGGTGCTGATCAGCAGCTGCTGGGCATTGCGGATACGGGTCATTTGGATATACTCGGTCAGTGTAGAGCCGGTGACCGTCTTGAACTGATGTGATAAATAATAAGGGCTGATGTAGAACTCCCTGGAGATCGAATCCAGAGACAGCTCGCTGTTGAAATGACTGTGGATGTATGCGGTGACCGAATATATTTTTTGCATGATGGAATTCCCCACTTCTTCCAGGACATAGCTGTTCCGCTCTCTTTGCTGGTACAGGGCACACAGAAATTGCTGAAACAAGCTGTGAATCAGTACAGGATTCAGGGGAGAAGCGCCATGTGACAAGGTGAAGATGGAGTTAAGAGGATCAAAAACGGCTCTCCGTGACTCGCCACTCAAACGGTAGATCGGCACTTCCTCTCCAAAAGAGAGAAACATCTTCTTGTAAGCGGTTTCTAGACCGGGTATATTTTTGGGCATCGCGAAGTTAATAATCAGCCTTTTGTGGGGCGGACCTACCGGATATTGTGTCTTGTGCAGCCGGTGCGGACGAAGCAGAACGATATCATATTGCTGAAGGGCATACGCATTCCCCTCGATCATATGGGTGGCTCTGGAATCCATTAATATATGAATCTCGTAAAAGTCATGAAAATGCTGAAACTCCATATTGATGTTATGGGACCGCTGGTCATAATCAAAATAATAAAAAAGCGAATCAGCCGGTGTGTTGATGCTTACGCTATATCCTTGCTCATACAACAAGTCGCTATCAAGCATATCCTGGTCGCCGCCTTAATCTGTAGTATGGACCTATTATAAATCCAGAAAAGCAAGATATGCAATGTATGAGGGGGATCATAGCAAATATAACGTAGTTTTTGAGGGGAGGGATTTGCTATATTGGCTGTATGAAAGCGGATACAAGGAGTGGTGATCATGTTTTTGACCGAAGAGAAGCTGATCCGGCGTCAGGCGGAGATTGGAAAGTACAGGTACCGCAAGCTGCTGGAGATTGAGGAACTGGAATTCGCAGAGGATGAGGACGGGGCTAACGGTGTGTATCCTGAGGCCGTTTCCTTTGATGGCACAATCAAGCTGGAGGAGCACTGGCGCGGGCGCGACCGTTATGTCTGGCTGCGTACTGTGGTCGAGATGCCTATAAGTACACCCGGCTTCAAAATTGCCGGAAGGTTCGACTTCGGCAAGTCGGGGAGCTTTAACAACTCGGGGTTTGAATCGTTGCTGTTTGTGAACGGGGAGCCTTATCAGGGCGTGGATAACAATCACAGGGAGGTTATTTTTGGGCCGGAGTTAAGCGGGCAGACGGTGGAGCTTGTCTTCCGGCTGTGGTCTGGTCTTGAGGGCGGAGGCCCCGCCGTTATTCAGGATCACCGGATTAGCGAAGCGATGATTGGCTACCTGGATGAAACGATTGATGATTTGTGCTACCTGTCACAGGCGGCGCTGGACACGTACCGGTATCTGGGCAGCGACCAGCCGGAGAAGCAATGGCTGAAAAAAGCGCTGAACGACGCCTTTCGTGAAATTGACTGGTCGGAGCCCGGATCAGAGGCCCACGAAATGTCCCTGTACCGTGCCGGGGCCAGCCTGAACCGCGCTGTGGATGCTATGCCCAAAACCTTTGACATGACGATTACAGCCGTTGGTCATACCCATATTGATGTTGCGTGGCTGTGGCAGCTAAAGCATACGCGGGAGAAAATAGCACGGTCCTTCTCTACCGTACTGCGGCTGATGGAGGAGTTCCCGGAATATCAGTTCCTGCAGACGCAGCCGCAATTGTACGACTATCTGAAGCGTGATTACCCCGAACTGTACGGACGGATCTCGGAGAAAATCAAGGAAGGCCGCTGGGAAGCCGAAGGAGCCATGTGGCTGGAGTCGGATTGTAATATTCCGTCCGGTGAATCCTTGGTCCGTCAGATTGTGGCGGGGAAGCGCTACTTCCGGGAAGAGTTCGGGATCGAAAGCAAGTATTTGTGGCTGCCGGATGTATTCGGATACAGCTGGGCATTGCCGCAGATTTTGCGCAAGTCGGGGATCTCTACGTTCATGACGACCAAGATCAGCTGGAACCAGTTCAACCGGATGCCGCATGATACGTTCTGGTGGCGCGGGCTTGACGGTTCCGAAATTTTGACGCACTTCATTACCACTTCGGAGAAGAACGGAGATGCTTATACGTACAACGGCCGGATGACTGCCGCATTGCTGCGGGGGATCTGGAATTCGTATCAGGATAAGGACATCAATGATAACCTGATGTTCACTTATGGCTGGGGCGACGGGGGCGGTGGGCCTACGCGGGAAATGCTGGAGCTTCGGCGGCGGTTCGACAAGCTGCCAGGGATGCCTAAGCTGAATATGGGCAGCGCAGGAGAGTATTTTGACGGGCTGCATGAACGGATCGAAAATACTGAAGCCTATGTGCATACCTGGAACGGCGAGTTATATTTTGAATGCCACAGGGGGACATACACCTCTCAGGCCAAGAATAAAAAATACAACCGGCGGCTGGAATTGCTGCTGCGCGATGCAGAGTGGCTGCATACGCTCACCGGTGTCCGGCGAGGTGATCTTGAAACCGGTTACCCGGCAGAAGAACTCCGCGGGATATGGGAAATCCTCCTGCGCAACCAGTTCCATGATATTATCCCCGGCTCGTCAATTAAAGAAGTCTATGAGGATAGTGATCTTGAATATGCGGAAGGGGAGGCGCGGTCACTGGCTTTAATTAACGGCTGTAGTGAAGCCGCAGGCACCGCCGCCGGGCAAGAGCGTCTTACGCTGCTGAACAGCTCTATCTGGAATCGTCCGCGGTATGCCGAGTTGCCGGACGAATCTGCAGATGACACTGTCATCTGTGATAAGGCCGGGCAGCCTCTGGAACAGCAGCGGACGGCAGACGGGGGAAGGCTGGTGTATATTCCCTCCCTGCCTGCTCTTGGCACGGCCGTTCTGCAATATGGACGGGGGGAACGGGCTGGCGCCGGCCTCGAAGGGGAATCGCCGCTGGCGGATGCCGCCGGCAACCGCCTGACCACACCTTTGTATGAGGTGGCCTGGAATGAACAGGGACATTTCACCTCTATCTACGACCGCCGCAACGGCCGTGAGCTCTTGGCACCCGGGAAGCGCGGCAATGTGCTACAGGTATTTGAGGACAAACCGCTGGATTTTGAAGCCTGGGACATTGATATCTTCTACCAGGAGAAAATGACGGAAATCTCGCAGCTTGAAGAATGCAATCTGATCGAGAACGGTCCGCTAAGGGCGGTCCTGCGTATGGTCTGGACGTACCATCGCTCAACCATCACCCAGAGAATCGTGTTCTACCGGGACACGGCAAGAATTGATTTCCAGACTGAGATGGACTGGCATGGTCATAACCAATTGCTGAAAGCGGCGTTTCCGGTGGATATTCATGCTGTGGAAGCTACCTACGATATTCAGTTCGGCAATGTGAAACGGCCGACGCACTGGAACACAAGCTGGGATTATGCCCGTTTCGAAACGGTAGCCCACCAATGGGCAGATCTCAGCGAGAAGGGCTATGGCGTAGCCCTGCTGAATGATTGCAAATACGGCTATGACATCAAGGACAGCTTGATGCGGCTGACGTTATTGAAATCAGCAGTCCATCCCAATCCTGAGCAGGATCAGGGCCAGCATGCCTTCACTTATGCGCTCTATCCGCATACCGGTGATTTTGTGGATGGCGGGGTTGTCCAGGAGGCTTGGGAATTGAATAATCCCCTGCGTACGGTTCCGGGAGAGTTGGAGGGTGATGCCTTGTTCACTATCGAGGGCGAACATGTGCTGGTCGATGCCATCAAGCGTTCAGAGGATGGCAGCCATGTTGTGCTGCGCCTGCATGAATATGCTGGTTCGCAGACCCGGGTCCGCGTGGAGAGCGCTTATCCCATTGCATCCTGGCAGGAATGCAATCTGATGGAGGAACCGCAGGGGGATTGGCAGACTGGTGATTTTGTATTCCAGATCAAGCCTTATGAGATTAAGACTTTTAGAATAGATATGGGGAAAAGAGCAAACTGAGAGAAAAGAATCTACAGCGGGAGAGGGAGCGGAGTGCACGATGGATAACTACCGGGTGAACAAGGACGAAATCGTTGGAAAGCTAAATCAAGTAACGAATAAGCTGCTGAAGCTGGAACGGCCGGATAATGAAGCAGAGTTGCAGAACTTAGGAGAGGATGCGGGACGACGGGGATATTTTGCCCGTGATTTCGGTATGGAAGAATGGGATTGGCCGCAGGGAGTGGGGCTGTATGGCCTTCAAAAGCTGGAACGGTATTTCAGGGATGACCGTTATAAGAGTTATGCGAAGCCGTGGATGGCCCGTCAACTGGAGAAGGGGCTGCCAAGCCGGAATATCAATACAACCGCCCCGCTGTTGTCGCTGATGGAACTGGAGGAAGCGGAGGCGTTAAGCCTCGAATGGGTCGAGTGGCTGATGAATGGCCTGCCCCGGACGAAGGAGCTGGGTTATCAGCATGTCACAACGGGAGCCAGCAAGCATGAAATTACGCTTCATGACAATGAGATTTGGATTGATACGCTGTTTATGGCTATTTTGTTCACGGCTAAAATGGGTGTGAAGTATGATAACGCCGAGTGGAGACAAGCGTCGCTGCACCAGCTGCTGCTGCATATCAAGTATTTGTATGACAAAAAGACGGGTCTGTTCTTCCATGGCTGGCATTTTGCCGGCCGCCATAATTTCAGCGAAGCGTTCTGGTGCCGCGGTAACGGCTGGTTCGCACTCGGCCTGCCGGAGTACCTGGAGCTGATGCGCCCGTATCTGGACAGCGGAGTCTTCACCTATCTTCAGCAGATTCTGCACGCACAGGCAGAGGCGCTATTGGCCTGCCAGAGCGGAGATGGCCTGTGGCATACCCTGCTGGATGACCCGGACAGCTATACGGAAACTTCCGGGTCAGCAGCCATCGCAGCCGGTATTCTTCAGGGTGCGCGCAGAGGGCTGCTGCCAGAGTCATATGCTAACCAGGCCCTGAGCGCGATCCGGGCTGTACTAGGCAGAATTGACGGTGAGGGCACGGTGCTTGGTGTATCCGGCGGCACACCGATTGGTGCGGCAAAAGAAGATTACAAGCAGATCATTATTGCCCCTATGGCCTATGGCCAGGCGATGGCTATCGTCGCGCTGGGAGAAGCACTGCATTATTGCTGATTCAGTGTTCTGCATGCATCGCGCTGGGAGAACTAGTATATTACTGTTAATGCTGTGCCCTGCATGCAGTTCCATCTGGCCAAAAGAAATAAAGAAATTTTGCTTGTAGCATTGGTGTGCTTGGAGTATACTATTCCCGGGATGGTTAAGCGCTTACCCCATAGGAGGATAAGCGAAAATGGTAAATCCAATCGTAGTAGGGATTATTGGCGCAGGCAGAATCGGTCGCCTTCATGCAGATAATCTGCGTGTGATGCCGTCGTTTAAACTGAAATCAATCGCAGAAGCTACGGTAGGTGAGGAACTGCTGGAGTGGGCAGAAAGCCGCAACCTTGGCTCTGTATTTACAAATGGGGAAGATTTGCTGAATGACCCTGAGATCGAAGCGGTGTTCATCTGCACGCCAACGGATACCCATGCATACTGGATCGAGCAGGCTGCCCGTGCTCATAAGAGCATTTTTTGTGAGAAACCGATCAGCCTCTCGTCAGAGCAGACCAGCCGGGCACTGCAGATTGCCAAGGAAGAAGGCGTACTGCTTCAAGTCGGCTTCAACCGCCGGATGGACCCGAGCTTCCGCAAGCTGAAGCAGCTGGTTCAGTCCGGACAACTGGGCAAGCCCCATATCGTGAAGATCACTTCGCGTGATCCGCAGCCACCCGGTGAGGCCTATGTCCTTTCTTCCGGCGGTATGTTTATGGATATGACGATTCACGATTTTGATATGGCCCGTTACCTGATGGGTGAGGAAGTGGTTGAGGTGTACACCCGGGGTGCCAATCTGGTAGACCCGATGTTCGGGCGCTGTGGTGATGTGGATACAGCTGTCATCACGCTGACCTTTGCCAGCGGCGCGATCTGTGTCATTGATAACAGCCGGAAGGCCGTCTATGGCTACGACCAGCGGGTAGAGGTGTTCGGTTCCCACGGATCGGCCACCGCCGACAACTGCCGTCCGACTACGGTGGAGGTGTCTACCGCGAGCTCTGTCACCCGCGATCAGCCGCAGCATTTCTTCCTCGAGCGGTACAATCAGGCATTTACGGATGAGATTGCCGCATTTGCACAGGCGGTTCGCCTGCAGGAGCCGCTCATTTGCAGCGGCATGGACGGCCAGCAAGCGGAACGGATTGCTGAAGCTGCTAAGGAATCGCACCTGACCGGGCTCCCGGTCAAGTTGTCACACCATGCAGGAGAGGGTACGCCAGCAACGAGCCAGGTATTGTAAGCGGATGCACACCCTGAAGACAGAGGAGGCCGGTGAAGATGTCCAATTTAATCATTAAGGCCGGAGCACCCGGCAAGGATGGACTTGTGGCGGCAGTGAGCAAGGAGAGCGCCGGATGGAAATATGTAGGCTTTGAAGTGTATCAGCTGCAGGCCGGGGAACTATTAAGCCGCAGTGCAGAAGGAAACGAGATCTGCCTGGTACTGCTGGCAGGCAAGGCTGATGTAAAGGTAGATGGCATAGTCTTCTCCGGCATTGGCGAGCGCATGTCTGTGTTTGAGGATGTGGCGCCTTATGCGGTGTACGTTCCCGCAGGAGCCCATTATGAAGTTACCGCCCTGACAGAGCTGGAGCTTGCCGCATGTCTGGCGCCAGGGACGGGTAAATATTCACCCCGGCTGATCGCTCCTTCTGACGCTGTGGCTGAGAACCGGGGGTTTGGCAGTATGTCGCGCCGGGTGGTCAACATCCTTCCGGAGCAGAGTGAAGCGGAGAGTCTGCTGGTGGTCGAGGTGCGTACGGGCGGCGGCAACTGGTCCAGCTATCCCCCGCATAAACATGATCAGGACAATCTGCCGGCAGAGTCCTATCTGGAAGAGACATACTACCACCGGGTCAATCCCGCCCATGGCTTTGTGGTGCAGCGGGTGTACAATGATGACCGCAGCCTGGACGAGACGATGGCCGTGGCTGACCGCAGCATTGTGCTGGTTCCGGAAGGGTATCATCCGGTATCCGCGCCGCCGGGCTACGATTCTTATTATCTTAACGTGATGGCAGGCCCCGTCCGTACCTGGGTCTTCCACAATGATCCGGATCATGAGTGGTTGTTCGCGGCGCAGCAGCCGGACAAACGGGAATAATCAATGGGCTGGCCAAAGAGGGGCTTCCGCAGGGCGGAGGGCCCTCTTTGGTGCTGGTATAAGGAAGGGTATGTGTCACGCCATCATTCTTTTATTCCCCGCCGAGGACGGATACCTGATTCGATTCGCAGTATTGCTGCTTCGGAAGCATAAGCCTATAAAAGGACGGCAAAGCTGGTTCCACTGGGTAAGTGGTCAAAGCGCAGAACCGGGCGAGATACCGGCTGCAACTGACTAGTACGGCACTGCATAATAGACACCGTCTGGCGAGTTCCCTATAATCAAACGTATAAGATTGCAAGAAGGTAAAGGCGGGCCTATTAACGATGAAACCTACGATATATGATGTGGCACGTGAAGCAGGAGTTTCTATCGCTACAGTGTCCAAGGTGCTGAATAAGAGCGGGAGGATCAGCGACAAGACGCGGCAGAAGGTCAGCAGTATTATGGAAGAGCTGAATTACCAGCCCAGCATGGTGGCTTCTGCACTGACGAGCCGCCGGACAGGAACGATCGGGCTGATGATTCCCGATATTGCCAATCCTTTTTTTGCCGAAGCAGCCCGCGGTATTGAGGATTACGCCCAGGGGCAGGGAAGCGACTTGATCGTCTGTAGTACGGACCGGGACGATGAGAAGGCGGCAAGGTATATCTCGCTGCTTTTGCGCAAACGGGTCGATGGCCTGATTATCGCCTCTCATGTCGGGAATCCCGACATGATCCGCCGTCTGCTGGCCGATCATGTGCCGCTCGTGCTATTCTCGGCGGATATCCGTATGATGGAGAGCAACTCTGTCACGGTAGATGACTATAAGGGCGGCTATCAGGCAACGGAATATTTGCTGTCCCTGGGACACCGCAAGCTCGGCATCATCTCCGACAATCTGCCGGGAAGCAAGCTGCGCGCCGAAGGCTTCCTGGATGCGCTGAAGGCTGCGGGAGTCCCCTTTGATAATCCGGCGAATATTACACATACTTCGGCCACACTGGAGAATGGCCGGAAAGCGGCTGCGGCGATGCTGGGCCAGGCAGAGAAGGAGCGTCCGACAGCGGTGTTTGCCTGCAACGATCTGCTCGCTATCGGGGTACTGAAGGAGGCGCGCGGCTTAGGGTTGTCTATTCCCCGCGATCTGTCCGTAGTGGGCTTTGACAATACCATGCTGGCTGAGATTTGCCATCCTTCCTTGACCAGCATTGCCCAGCCCCTGCGTGAGATGACAGAGCAGGCTATGATCCTGCTGAACCAGGCTATCGATAATCCGGATAGTCCCAAGCGCAAAATCATGCTGATGCCGGAGCTGGTTGTCCGTCATTCCACGGGTCCGGTGCCGCATTAAGAAGTAAAGGAAGCCAAGCTGCGCCCGAAACCAAGCTGCGCCCGAAGCCAGGGCGCTCATCATTATGCAGGCTTGTTCTCCGCTACCCAGCGGTGGACAGGCTTTTTGTTGTTGCATAAGTTATGGTTTCGAAGCCAGTTTTGCGAAGTGTGCTCAAGGTAGCTGATGCTATTGAACTTTTAAGGAATGCGGAATCCTTAGGCGGGAGGGGGAGTGGCAAGGGCAAGGGCAAGGGCAAGGGCAAGGGCAATGCGGGGATAGGGGATGGAAGAAGGAGTAGAGTGGGGGTGGGAATGGGAATGGGAATGGGAATAGGAAGAGGGCCATCGGAATCCCGGCGAAGTGAAGTGGAATTAGTAAACCTAAATGGGCTAAAAAGCTATCTGTAGAAGGAATAGTTGGAAAAAGGAAACTTAATTCAAGCAAAATGCGCTTTAAGGGTGCGAATCGGTCGGATTAACTCTACTTTTTCCAACTGATGCTTGCGGAGATAGGGGATGGGAAGATTTAAGTTCACTTTTTCCACTTGAGCGTGTATAGCGTGTTCGGCTGTGGTCATGATCCAATATCTGTCCTTGGTTCTATTCATTTACCGCCGAATGGGCCGGAATTATGGAAACGCTTCAAATTTGGGATTGCCAAACCAAGACTTCTCAACTATACTTAAGTAGAAAATTAGGTTAAGCGCTTACCCTTCCCCCGATGATTGTTGTTTTCAAAATAAGCAGAGATTGTCTCGAATACTTTTTCATTTCATTTCATTTCATTTTATTTAATTCATTTAAATCGATTCATTTAATTCGATTTCACCAATTTCACTTAATCTCATGAGTCTCATGAATCTCACTCAGTCTCACTCAGCCTCAATCAATCTCAATCAATCTCAATCAATCTCATTCAGTCTCATTCAATTTCATTCAATCCATCTCAGACTATTCTTCCTAAGTGTTCTTTCCACTGAAAGCTTTTTCAAGGAGGCGCCACTATGAACGGTTTACAGTTCGATCCCGCCCGGCCGCTGGATTTAATCGCCGTCGGCCGGCTATGTATTGATCTTAATGCCAATGAAACCGGAAGACCTATGGAAGAGACGCTGACATTCACCAAATATGTCGGCGGCTCCCCCGCCAATATTGTAATTGGCACGGCGCGGCTGGGCATGCGCACAGGCTTCATCGGCAAGATTGCCGATGATCAGATGGGCCGGTTTATCCGCACCTATCTGCAGAACAACGGTATTGACGACAGTCAGGTGACGGTTGACCGGACCGGTGCGGTGACCGGGCTTGCTTTTACAGAAATCAAAAGCCCGCAAGAATGCAGCATTCTCATGTACCGGGACCATGTAGCAGATTTGCTGCTGACTACGGAGGAGATTTCGGAAGAGTACATCCAGAAGTCCAAAGCGCTGCTGATCTCAGGTACCGCACTGGCACAAAGCCCCTCCCGCGAGGCTGTATTTCTGGCGCTGGAATTTGCCCGTAAGCATAATGTCACTACATTTTTTGATCTGGATTACCGCCCTTACACATGGAAATCTGCCGCAGAAACGGCTGTCTATTATAACCTGGCTGCAGAGAAATGCGACTGCATCATCGGTACCCGTGAGGAATTCGACAGTATGGAGAACCTCTATAACGAGAAAGGCGCAGACGATGAAGCAACGGCCAGCCGCTGGTTCTCGCACCGGGCGAAGCTGGTGGTCATCAAACACGGCGGGAGCGGCTCTATCTCCTACACGGCAGACGGGAAAAAGCACCGGAGCGGTATTTTTCCCGCCAAGGTATTGAAGACTTTTGGAGCCGGAGATTCCTATGCCTCGGCCTTCATCCACAGTCTGATGCGGGGAGACACTGTCAGCGAGGCCATGCGCCGGGGCAGTGCTTCCGCCTCCATCGTCATCTCCCGCCACAGCTGCTCGGACGCCATGCCAACCCTGGACGAATTGGAAGCGTTCTTAAGCACTAATGAAGAAGTGGGTTCAGGCTTGGATTAAGAAGGCTGTAGAGGCGGAGAACACCAATTTAGAGCATCATCTCGAAGCAAACCTACTAGATAAGCTGAACTTAAGAATGATGGAAAGCTGATTGAATTAACTCTTGCTCTTGTGGTCCAAGGATTCCTCCAATACAGCATGCAAGATTCTTAAGTTCACTCCATATAGCAGGAACAGATTACTAGAGTCGAAGGAGTGGAGCAGGATGGAACAGCAAACCGCGAAAGTGCTGAATAATTATATTGACGGGCAATGGGTAGAGGCGGATACGAAGCAGACGGAGACGGTGTATAATCCGGCTTCAGGTGAAGAATTAGCGAGAGTTCCGCTGTCTGGGAGAGATGACCTGGACCGGGCTGTGGCTGCGGCGAAGACGGCTTTTGAAGGATGGTCCAAAACACCGGTGCCGCGCAGAGCGCGAATATTGTTCAAATACCAGCAGCTTTTAGTAGACCATTGGGATGAACTGGCGAAGACAATCACTCTGGAGAATGGAAAAAGCTTCAAAGAAGCGTACGGCGAGGTGCAGCGCGGCATCGAGTGTGTGGAGTTCGCCACCGGTGTGCCGACACTAATGATGGGCCGGCAGCTGCCGGATATTGCAACAGGAATCGAGTCCGGGATGTACCGCTATCCCATCGGTGTGGTTGGCGGCATTACGCCTTTTAATTTCCCGATGATGGTGCCCTGCTGGATGTTCCCGCTCGCTATTGCCTGTGGCAATACCTTTGTACTGAAGCCTTCTGAACGCACACCGCTGCTGGCAGCGCGTCTTGCAGAGCTGCTGGAGGAAGCTGGTCTGCCAAAGGGCGTATTCAACCTGGTTAACGGTGCGCATGATGTCGTGAACGGATTGCTGGAGCATCCCGATGTCAAAGCGATTTCCTTTGTGGGCTCGCAGCCGGTGGCGGAATATGTATTCAAGAAGGGCACTGCGCATTTGAAAAGAGTGCAGGCGCTAGCAGGTGCAAAGAACCATTCCATCGTACTGGCGGATGCGAATCTTGAGGCTTCGGCTAACCAGATTGTTAATGCAGCCTTCGGCTCTGCCGGAGAACGCTGTATGGCTTGCTCCGTGGTAACGGTGCAGGAAGAGGTGGCGGATGAGCTGATCTCCATCCTGCTGCGAGAATGTGACTTGATGAAGATAGGCGATGGAATGGATGACGGCACGTTTCTGGGGCCGGTTATCCGTCAGGGCCATAAAGAGAGAACCGTCTCTTATATTGAACAAGGCGTGGCGGAGGGTGCGAAGCTGCTCAGGGACGGCCGGGAGGACGCCGCTGTGCAGGAGAAGGGTTATTTTATCGGACCCACGGTGTTTGACGGGGTGACCCGGGACATGAAAATCTGGCAGGAGGAAATCTTCGCGCCTGTATTGTCGGTGATTCGTGTCAAGGATGTGGTGGAGGCGGTTGAGATCGCTAACGCGTCACGATTTGCCAACGGAGCTTGTATTTTTACGAATGACGGCGGGAAAGTGCGCTATTTCCGGGAACATATCGAGTCAGGCATGCTTGGTGTCAATGTCGGGGTACCGGCACCGATGGCTTTCTTCCCCTTCTCCGGCTGGAAGGATTCCTTCTATGGTGACCTTCATGCGAACGGAAGCGACGGGGTTGAATTCTATACACGCAAAAAAGTCGTCACTGCCCGCTGGCAGTAAATGGTACGAGAGGAGGGGATACATGTGGAACGAATCAGATTAACAACAGCGCAGGCACTGGTGAAATTTCTGGACCAGCAATATGTGGATTTTGGCAGCGGGCCGGAGCGCTTCATACATGGGATATTCACCGTCTTCGGTCATGGCAATGTATTAGGCCTGGGGCAGGCGCTGCAGGAAGCACCGGGTGGGCTGACCGTGTACCAGGGGAGAAACGAGCAGGGGATGGTTCATGCGGCAACCGCATTTGCCAAGCAGAGCCGCAGACGGCGGATCATGGCCTGTACCGCTTCTGTGGGACCTGGCTCAGCTAATATGCTGACGGCTGCAGCCACTGCGACGGCTAATCAGATTCCCGTCCTGCTGCTGCCTGGCGATACATTTGCTACCCGGCAACCCGATCCGGTGCTGCAGCAGATGGAACATACTCATAATCTGTCGATCACGGTCAACGATGCCTTCAAGGCCGTGAGCAAATATTGGGACCGGATCTGCCGGCCGGAGCAGCTGATGACGGCACTGCTGAATGCAATGCGTGTGCTGACGGATCAGGCTGATACCGGAGCAGTTACGATTGCGCTTCCGCAGGATGTGCAGGCCGAGGCTTGGGACTACCCGCTTGATTTCTTCCGCAAGCGCATTCACCGGATCATTCCCCGCCTTCCTCATCCGGAAGAGGTCGCTGCGGCGGCAGATCTGATTGCAAGTAAACAAAGACCTCTCCTGGTCTGCGGGGGCGGGGTACGATATGCGGACGCCGGACCGGAATTGCGTGATTTTGCAGAAAAATTCGCGGTCCCGTTCGGTGAAACACAGGCCGGTAAAAGTGCTGTAGAAAGCGGCTACGCATACAATCTGGGCGGTATAGGCGTTACCGGCAACGGCGGTGCCAATGCCCTGGCTGCAACAGCTGATCTGGTGATCGGCGTAGGAACCCGTTTTACAGATTTCACCACAGGCTCAAAAAGCTTATTCACACATCCCGGGGTAGAGTTTCTGACGCTTAACGCTTCCCCTTATCATGCTGCCAAGCTGGATGCACTCGCTGTGGTCTGTGATGCAGCCGAAGGTCTGACTGCATTGTCTGCAGCCTTGGAGGAGCGCGGCTATCGTTCCGCTTATACGGATGAAATCGTGTCTGCTAAGGAGGCATGGGAAGCAGAAAGAAAACGTCTGGCAGGCATAGAGTATACCGGGAATGAGGATGAAAACAGTCTGGAAAGCCTCTTCGTACCCGAGATTGCCGGACATCTGGATGAGCTGCTCCCGGAGTATGCAGCGAAGCTGAAGACTTCACTGACGCAAACACGGGTGCTTGCGATCATCAATGAGAGTATTCCCAAAGATGCTATCGTCATTGGAGCCGCAGGCAGTCTGCCGGGCGATATGCAGCGCATGTGGAATGCTGCTGTCCCGGATACTTATCATATGGAGTATGGATTCTCTTGTATGGGGTATGAAATCTCCGGTGCGCTCGGTGTGAAACTGGCGGAACCGGGCCGGGAGGTATACGCACTGGTAGGTGACGGCAGCTATCAAATGCTGCATTCGGAGCTGGTGACAAGTCTTCAGGAAAATAAGAAGATCAACATTATTCTGCTCGACAACGCTGGCTTCGGCTGCATTAACAATCTGCAGATGGAACAAGGCCTGGACAGTATGGGCACTGAATTCCGCCACCGTGGCCCGGATGGCCGCTTAAGCGGCGAATTGATGCATATTGACTATGCAGCCAGTGCAGCAGGCTATGGGGTCAAGACCTTCCGTGCGGCAACGGCAGAGCAGCTGCGAAGCGCCTTGGAGGAAGCCGGGAAGCAGGATCGGTCCACGCTGATCGACATCAAGGTGCTGCCAAAGACCATGACACATGGCTACGGCGCCTGGTGGCATGTCGGAGTACCGGAAGTGTCCGGCAGCGAAGCGGTGCAGGCGGCCTACGAGCAGAAGCGCGGACAATTGGATCAAGCACGCAGCTACTGATAGAGTCTGAGCCCGGAATTCCTGATATCACTTGAATAATGAACGAACCATGCGGCGGGCTTGAGAACCCGTCCTACTACGGATAACGGAAGGGATAGACGCGATGATGTTCAAAGAACATGCGGTGAAGCTGGGGATTGCCCCCATTGCCTGGACCAATGACGATATGCCTGAGCTCGGGCGGGACAATACCTTTGAGCAGTGCATCAGTGAAATGGCACTGGCGGGATTTCAGGGAAGCGAGGTGGGCAATAAATATCCGCGCGACCCGGAGCGGCTTCATCAGGCGCTTGCGCTCCGCGGACTTCAGATTGCCAGTGCCTGGTTCAGCGCATACCTGACAGTACGTCCATATGAGGAGACTGCTGCGGCCTTTTGTGCGCACCGTGACTTTTTGCATGAGATGGGGGCCAAGGTGATCGTTGTTTCAGAACAAGGGCGGAGCATACAGGGGCAAATGGATACGCCATTGTTCGCTGATAAGCCTGTGTTTACGGAAACGGAGTGGTCCGCACTTGCGGAGGGGCTGGGCCGCCTGGGCCGTCTGGCGGCAGAGAAGGATATGACGCTTGTGTATCACCACCATATGGGGACCGGAGTCCAGACCGCGGCCGAAATTACGCAGCTGATGGAACTCACGGAGCCGAATGAGGTGTCTCTGCTGTTCGATACCGGACATCTGGCCTTTGCCGGCGAGAATCCGCTAGAGGTACTGCGTGTTCATATACCCCGGATCAAGCATGTACACTTGAAGGATATCCGGCCGGAGGTTGTCGATCGTGTCAAGCGGGAGCAGCTCAGCTTTCTGCAGGCGGTAAAAGCGGGAGCATTCACCGTGCCTGGTGATGGCTGCATCGCGTTTGCAGAGATTTTCACTGAATTGGACCGTAATGAGTATACGGGATGGTTCGTGGTGGAGGCGGAGCAGGACCCGGCGCTTGCAGATCCTTTGGAATATGCGATGAAGGCACGCCGGTATATCAGAGAAATCAGCGGTTTATAAATCACTAATGGTGACGATTCGCCGCTTGGCAGGTGCTTAACAATGCCTGGGCGGATGTGAATGCGGGGTTGCACGGGTGTGTGCATCCCGCCTTTTTGATTTGTTGTTTAGCCAAGAATACGGCGGCGGGTTCTGGACACAGGAATGCGGTTTCTATAGGCCATTCCTGTATTTTCCATTACGTTTCTGGTTGGCCGGGTATACCCGGCATGTGCTATAATGGCAGAACTTCATACGAAGTCCCGTTCGTGAATGCGCTTCCAATATTTACTACCGTGCGTATATTGGGGACCGAACCGCGGCCTATATTCATACGTTTGTTAGAGGGGGTTGTCCATTGTTCCGTACCTGGTATCGCCGGTTGCTGCTGTCGTACTTTCCTATTTTTTTGCTTACTGTGACGATCCTGATTTTCGCCTCTTTTGTGTTTATTAACGATATTTCACGGACGGAGACTCAGAAAGCGGACCGTATCGCCGCCAAATATCTAGTGGATAATGTAGAGCGGACCATCAAGGAAGTCGAGCTGGCGGTGCTGGAATCCGCTGAACGAAGCGATGCCTATAAGCGTTATTTCAACAGTGAAGGCCAGAGGGATACCGGGGCAATCTATGCGGTGGCACAGAACCTGCGCATTCTGACAGACGACTCGTCCTACATTCAGTCCATTTATGTATATGACAAGAAAAATGAAAGCGTTATTACAGAAACTGGATTAAAGAATCTGAACGGATTCATAGACGAAGATTGGATTCGCCACATTACCTCCGGCACGGTGAAGGAGGGGTGGCAGCCCGTCAGAGAATACAAGGATGAGTTCATTCAGCGCACGCCTGTACGTGTGCTTACCATAGATAAAGGAATGCCGCTGCCCTTCGGCTCAGAGGGTGTGCTTGTAATCAATATCAAAATGAGCGGAATTGAACAGATTGTGGACAGTATGGTTAACGAGCAATTGTCTTTCCTTACGATCTATGGAAGCGATGGACAGACATTGTACCAGGCCCATTCGGACAGCGAAGGTGCCGAGAAGGGCAAGCTGCTGAACACAGTTTATCTGGAGAAGCTTGGCTGGAAGTTCGCCAGCGGGATCAAGGCCGGCAACCTGTTCAGCTGGGTTTCTGTGATCTCCTATCTCTGGGTGGCGATTGCGTTCGGAACGGTGGTATGTGCGGTTCTATACCTGATCTATGTTACCCGGCGCAACTATAAGCCGATTCAGGTGATTATGAACCGGATTGAAGGCCATCAAATCCGGACGATGGATCAATCCGCCTCCAGGCCGGATGAAATGATGCTCATTGATGGAGTGCTGGAAGATCTGATCAACCATATGACGGATTATGATAAAAAGAGCAGGGAGAATCTGCTGCTGCAGCGCAGCAAGCTATTCACCGATCTGCTGCACAGTGAACGGCTGGACAATGCCGTCCAGCGGATGGAGGAGCTGTCGCCGCTCTCCGGAGCCGATCCTTCGTCCCGCTTCACGGTTGTGCTCAGTGAAATTAACAGCTACGAGAAGGTATTTCAGGATCGATACACCAGGGGCGATCAGAATACGCTTAAGTTTGCCCTGATGAATGTCTTTCAGGAATTGGCGCGGGGGGCGGATCTGCAGGGCTGGGCGGAGTGGATCAGCACCGACCGGGCGGCGATTCTCTTCCTGGCCACCGGCAATGATGAAGAGATGACTGAGAAAATACGTCTTTTTGCCGGGCAATGCCGCTCCTGGGTTGAGCAGAATTTGCGCATCTCTCTAAGCTTCGGCATTGGTCCGGCGGTATCCGGTCCGGGTTCAATTCGGGACTCTTATGTTGCAGCGGAGAATGTTATGCAGCATAAGCTTCTGATGCACGAAGATATCG
Source organism: Paenibacillus sp. P32E (assembly GCF_001909085.1). Classification (NCBI taxonomy): domain Bacteria; kingdom Bacillati; phylum Bacillota; class Bacilli; order Caryophanales; family Paenibacillaceae; genus Paenibacillus; species Paenibacillus sp. P32E. Next base: position 118,735 of record NZ_LVYY01000077.1, read on the forward strand.
TTCTGGCGGAAGGCGGGGACTCACGCCAGCCGCTGCTTGAAACGTATAAGTATCTACAGATGATTGCGGAGTTCGTTAAGCAGTTTCGGATGTCGAGCGGCCAGTGGCGGCAGCGGCTGGAGGGGATTTTTGAAGCGTTTGAACAGGACTTTCTGCAGGATGCCGATATTCGTTCTCTAATCCAGGCTATGCTGCAGATGCTGAACCGGGAAGTAGCCGTAATGTCAGAGCAGCTGCAGGATGAGCTGTCGGCGGAGAACGCGGCGGAGCAGTTGAAGCTGCTGGAAAAGGCGGAATCCATTCATGAGGTGAAGGACATTCTGTTCGAGTACCTGACCGATGTATTCCGTACCTATGTTTCGGTAAGCGAAACCAAAAGTTACAAGGCAATGGTAAATGAGATGAAGAAGTATATTGAAGAGAACTTTGCCAATCCGGATCTTTCCCTGAAGCATTTAAGCGACCGGTTTCAGATATCCGGCAAATATGGCAGTTATCTTTTTAAGATGGAGTTTAATATGAAGTTTGTTGATTTCCTTACGCAGCTGCGGATGGAGGAAGCCGAAAAGCTGCTGCTGGAGACGGAATGTTCATTGCAGGATATAGCACTTAAGGTGGGCTATGCGAATGCCATCACTTTCGGGAGGGTATTCAAACGGGTGACCGGAATTACGCCGGGCGATTACCGCTCTTTGAAGCGCGGGCACAAAGCCTCCACAACATGAAATATAAACCGTATCTTTGCACCGGATGAAAGGTGAACGGCCCGGACCGGAATATTGCTCGCCAGCCTCCGCCGGGAGGACGCAAGCAGTGTTCCGGTCTTTATTTCAGAAACCTTGAAAGCGCTTTATTTTACGAAAACAGTGGTTTGGATAAACAGGAAGGCCGAATTTATGGCAAGGTGCATTTCCGAAACAGGTTTATTGTCAAATGATCGGATGCTATGAAATACTGTGGGCATCCCAAACGACAAGCGGCAGGGCAGAGCACAGGATGATGCGATGTGGATACGCTTACAGGGGATATTTAGGATTAAGGCTTGGGGGAACATAAAGTCACCATTACGGCCTGTACAGGCGAAGGAGATGGAAAGATGACAGTGAACACAAACCAAGGATTTTGGAAGAAGGCAACGGGGATCACATTGACTGCGGTAATGGGGGTTTCCCTGCTGGCGGGATGTTCGTCCGATTCCAAAGAGAATGCAGCAAACGGAGGGAAGGCGACGGAGGGAAGCAGCGCTAAGCGCGTTACCTTAAAGGTGGAAGTGTTTGACCGCGGCAACAGCCCGGCGCCTCAAACCATTACCAACAACTTTTTATCCAAGCTGGTGCAGAAAAATTTCGGTGATCCGAACAACATTGATGTTCAGTATGTACCTATTCAGCGCTCTGAGGAAGTAACGAAGCTGAACGTGCTGATGGCGAGTGACAGTGATGTACCTGACATCGTGTTCACGTATGATTCAAGCGTATTTTACCGCTATGCGGGACAGGGCGGTCTGACCGATGTCGGCAAACTTCTCGATGAATATGGTCCAAACCTGAAGAAGTTTATCGGTGACGAAACGCTGGCATTCGGTCAGCTGGATGGCAAACAGTTCTCCATTCCGGGTAAACGTGCTATCACGGGCCGTTACAGCTCCTACATCCGTCAGGATTGGCTGGATAAACTGAGTTTGCCTGTTCCAAAGACGACGGATGAGCTGTATACAACTTTGAAAGCGTTTAAAGAGAAGGACCCGGGCAAGCTCGGCAGCAAAAACATCCCGATGGGTATGGCACTTGCGCCGGCTCAGTTCGAAACACTGATCTACTCCTTCATTAAGCCGATCAGCGGCGATCTGACTTACAGCCAGCGGTACGAGCTGCCGCTCCATGAGGGCTTCAAGGATGCAATGCAGTTTATGAACAAGCTCTATAACGAAGGACTGATCAGCAAGGACTTCGGTCTGGATAAAGATAAAACGCAATTGGCCAAGGACATCCAGAATGGCAATACCGGCTATTGGTCAGAAGATGTGGATGCCCAGTTCTACAAAGACGGCACCATGGATAATCTCTACAAAAATGTGCCGGGAAGCAAGGTTACTCCGGTAGACGTGTATACCAACGCCAAAGTTGATAACAAGTACATTAAATCCCGCTATGCCTCTAACGGTATGTACATCATGATTCCAAAGAGCAGCAAGCGCGCCGTAGAAGCAATTAAATACCTGGATTGGATGTCCACAGGCAACAACCTGATTGATATTTACAATGGGGTTGAAGGTGAGAACTATGATATGGTGGACGGAATTCCGGTGGTCAAGGAAAATGTCTCTCAAGAATTTGCCGATCGCCTGTTCAATGGCGGCGACATGGCCATCATCTCTAACGGTAAGAACCTCGGCGATCAGGCAACCAACGAAAAAGCATGGGTGATGGGCTTCCCGAAAAACAATCAGGAAATGCTGAAGCAGTCGATCGCTATCGCCAACACGGACACCGTAGGCCCAATTGTCTTCGGCAAGCCGATTGAAGGGGAAGCGCAATATGGCACCACACTTACAGATAAGCTCGATGTGATCATTGTAAAAACAACGATGGCCAAACCGGATCAATTTGAAGCGGTGTACGAGCAGGAAATGAAAGACTTCATGTCTTTGGGCGGAACCAAGCTGAAAGAAGAACTAGAGCAGGCGGTTAAGGAACTTCCGGCTAAATAGACAAATATAAAAAGTGAAAGCTGGGGGGAAGTGAAGGCCGCTTCACCCCGGTTTTTCTCCATAGGAGGAAACCCCATTGAGCAAAGCGTCATATTTAAGACGGTATTGGCAACTGTACGCGCTGCTTGCACTGCCGATTGCCTATTTTGTGATCTTTCGCTACGGTCCGATGTATGGTGTGCAGATTGCGTTCAAAGATTTCAACCTGTTTCAGGGAATCGGGGGCAGTGCATGGATAGGATTTGACGCCTTCCGCGAGGTTTTTGGCATGAGGGAGTTCTATACTACCCTTCGCAATACGTTTATGCTGAATTTTCTTGATTTGATTGTCTCTTTCCCGGCCCCGATCATACTCGCGATTATGCTGTATGAGATCCGGTCGGTATGGTTCAAAAAAATATCGCAGACCCTTTTGTACATCCCACACTTCATTTCCTGGGTGATCATCGGGGGAATCGTATACCAATTGTTCGGCAACCAGTCCGGTATGGTGAACGAAGTTCTGGTAGGTCTGGGACTGGACCCCGTACCGTTTCTGACGGAAAAAAATCCGTGGCTGATCACCTATCTCTTCACAGGTGTCTGGCAAAGCGCCGGTTGGGGAACTATCCTGTATCTGGCAGCGTTAACGGGTGTCAACAGGGAGCTGTTTGAAGCTGCTGAAGTAGATGGGGCGACAAGACTCAAGAAAATCCGTTACATTACGCTTCCAAGCATCAAACCAACCATCATCACATTGCTGATTCTCAACCTCGGAAAAATGGTCAGCATCGGATTTGACCGTCCTTACGTAATCGGTAATACAACGGTCCGTGAATACTCCGATGTGCTTAGCACCTTTGTATACCGGATTGGTCTGGAATCCGGGCAATATACGCAGGCTACCGTCATTGGGCTGTTCCAGGCCGTGGTGGGGCTAGTGTTCATTCTGGGTTCTAACTATATTTCGAAAAAAACGACCGGTGACGGCATTATATGACAAGGAAGGAAGGAGGCGGAGTGCTATGAGTGAACGTACCTCAAACCGTATTTTTGATATCGTTAATATTACATTGGTTACGTTGTTCGTTTTGTTCTGTCTGGCTCCGTTTTTACACATCATTGCGGTATCCCTAAGTTCCAACCGGGCGATTACCTCCGGCGAAGTGACCCTTTTCCCTATTGAAGTGAACTGGGATGCATACATTCAGGTGTTTTCGAATGATTCCATGATCCACTCTTTGATCTTCACCATTATTCTGACGGTAGCCACAACTGTGCTATGCATGCTCTTCACCGTCGCAGCAGCCTATCCGTTGACCAAAAAGAATCTGAAGGGCCGTAAGGTCTTCATGTATCTTATCGTCGTTACGATGTTTTTCAGCGGCGGAATTATTCCCGAATATTTGCTGATTCGCGATTTAAAAATGATCGATTCGGTCTGGGCGCTTATTCTTCCCGGTCTGGTCAGCCCTTTTAATCTTATTATTCTGATTTCCTTTTTCAATAACATTCCTCCCAGTCTGGAGGAGTCGGCCGAAATTGATGGCAGCTCCCATTTTCACACACTGATGCGTATTGTGCTGCCGCTATCCATGCCTGTCATGGCTACGCTCGCTCTCTTCTATGCAGTGGGACGGTGGAACGGCTTCCAGGATTCCCTGATGTATATCAACAGCCCGGAACTGTATCCGCTTCAGCTGAAGCTGTTCCAGATGGTACAGAACAATATGGTCTCTGAGCTGACACAGCTGGAAGGTTCGAACAGGACTGCACTGACACCGGAGAGCCTCAAGGCGGCCACCGTCATTTTCGCCACAGTCCCTATCTTAGTTGTTTACCCGTGGCTGCAGAAATATTTTGTTAGCGGTGTTATGCTGGGTGCTGTCAAAGGCTGAACCGTTAACGGTCAAGAAAGGAGAACACTGTTATGGAGGATAAAGGAGTCTTTTCCTTCTCAACATGCTGGAACATTAAACGCCATACCATAGGCAGTGAAATGGTCCGGGAAATCCGTGAGCTTGGCTTTCGCCGCGTAGAGCTGAATTATAATGTGACCCAGGAAATGCTCACTACCATCGAGCCAATGATCGAACGGGGAGAGATCGGCATCTCCAGTGTCCACAACACCTTCCCTCACGTTCCGGACCCTGATTATGGTACGGATTCCGTACTGCTCGGCTTTGGGGAGGAGGATAAACGGCTGCGTGCGATCGAGCTGCTGGTCCGTTCAGCCGAATACACCCAGCGCTATGGGGGCGAAGCGGTTGTTGTGCATCCCGGCGAAGTGCCCTTTCCGAATGATATCAGCAAAGAGCTGGAGCAGATCTATAACGGACAGGGCAGAGATTCAGAGGCTTACCGCAGCAAATGGGCGGAGCTGATGGAGCGGCGAGAGGCATACAGCGCCGGCTATGTGCAGAAGATTATCGAAAGTCTGGATGAGGTATGCAACCGGGCGTTGTCGAAGGGACTGAGTGTCCGCTTTGGCATCGAGACCCGCTCCAGACCGCAGCAGATTCCGACGCTCGCGGAAGCCAAGACGATCATAAAAGCGCTAAAGGGAGCGCCTGTAGGCATCTGGTACGATACCGGTCATGCCATTATGATGGATCGCTTGGGACTGTACGATAGTGTGCGGGAAATGGAAGGCCTGATGGGGGATATTGTGGGTGTCCATATTCATGAAACCCTTGGTCTTTCCGATCATTGGTGCCCCTATGTGAACAGCAAGGATATGGAGTTCTATGATGCCTATTTGCCGATGATCGAGCGGGCACAGGTCAAGGTGTATGAGCTGAAGGCAGCCTGCCGGCCGGAAGAGATCGATGAAAGCCATTCGCTGCTTGCGGGCAAGCTTGCGGCCAGAGGTCAGGCCTGATGCTGAGCGATGCCGACCGGTTACTGGCTGCCAGATATGCCCCGTGCTTATTGTTCGATCCGTGCGAGCCGTTCTTTCCTGTTCGCATCGGTATAACGGTACTGCGGCAGGAGGGGAACTCTCCCTCCTTCCGGCGGCGTCTGATTGTTAATCACCCCGATGTGGAGGCTGTTGTGGAATACGCCATTTATTACGATTATGATATTCAGCATCTGTATGATCTGGAGCATGTGTGGGTATACATCGGCAGGGACGGAGAGGTGGCGGATGTTGAAGCCAGCTTTCATGGTAAATACCTGAAAGGGCTGCTGCACGGACGGACTAATCTGAGCGGAACGCGGGCTGCTCTGTATGTCCAGCCCGGCAAACATGCGCTCTCTCCGCTTCCTGAGTTATTTGAGCTGCTGCCGGGATTTGTGTCCTGCACGCAGGAGGAGGCGGGCGCAGACGGTCTGATCTATGGCGACTTCTATAGCGGAGTTCTGACGACGGACGAAGACATTGACAGCCGGGTCCGCCGTTACCTGCAAACCTTCCGGTTCACTCCCTCTCTGACTTACCAGAGCTGGGACTATGCAGATCGGGAGGACCTGTTCGTTTCCTGGAGTCAGTTATTTGCTGAGATTCCTGAGCGTATTGGGAGAGAGCTGGAACGGATATAGGAACCTGGCATTACCCAGGCATGAAGCAGAATGTGTATTGGAGGGAATTACAATGTATAAGCAACTGGTGGAGAGTAATGACAGAGCGGTGAAGGAAGGGTTATCCCGGCAGATGCTGGATCCGCAGAGCCGCTATTATGGCGGGACGATAGATCCGGGCACGGGTATTGCCTGGGTCAATCACACGACTGGCACGCCGACGGACATGTGTTACTGGGGAGCGGCTCTGGTCAATCCCGATTCTGCGTACTACCTGGATGAAGCGCTGCTAAAGCGGCTGCTTCTGGCTACGGAGTTCGTGCTGCGCTTTCAGCATGAGGACGGCTCTATATCTCCGGGCTGGACGAACTTTCATTCTCCGCCGGATACGGCTTTTGTCATTGTCGGTTACGCTCAGCTGTACCAATTGCTGGCCCGCAACGAATGGCTGCCGCTGCAGCCGGTGCTGGACAATATGCGGCTGTTTCTTGAACGGACCGTGCCTGTCATGATTACGGGAGGATGCCATACACCGAATCACCGCTGGGTCCTGTGCGCAGCACTTGGATATCTGCATGAGCTGTTTGGACTGGAAGAGGCTGTTCAGCGGGCGGATCATTGGCTGGCGGAAGGGATGGACATTACGCCGGACGGGGAATGGACGGAGAGAAGTAATGGGATTTACAGCGCAGTCAGCGACATTATGCTGATTCATGCCGCCCGTCTGCTGAATCGCCCGCAGCTGCTGGACCCGGTTCGTCAGAATCTGCGCATGATGGTATATCTGGTCCATCCTTCGGGCGAGGTCGTTACCGATTATTCCGGCCGGCAGGACCTGGGCAGTGTTCACGATCTGTCTCCCTATTATTTACCTTATGCGATTCTGGCCCGCTCCGATAAGGATGAGTTATTTGCGGGTATGGCTGAATGGGCTGGACGTTCGCTTGCAGATCCGGGTGTCTGCTCGGTTAACGCGCTCGTGCGGATGCTGCTGGAGCCTGAGCTACAGCAGCCGCTTCAGGCAGCGGCGCCCCTTCCTGTAAAATATGAGGAAATGCTAAACGGCGATTTCCTTCGCCATAGTTATTTGGAGCAGATGGATGATGCCGGCCATGGGGGACGAATCTACCACAGCCGGCTGCATACTGATTTCGGTGCACCCGTTGCCCGCTACAGGGATGGCAGTACCAGTGTAACGCTGATTACGGAGACGCCGTCTTTCTTTGCGCTGCGCCATGGTGCCGTAAGGCTGCTTGCCGTTCAGGTGGCATCGTACTTTTATCCGGGATATGTGCCGATGCAGGAAATGACCAAGCTGCCCGAAGGATACCGCCTGGCGGGAGAACAGAAGAAGGGCTATTACGGCCCCGTCGAGGAGGCACTGCTTCCGCCAACATCCCGAACGCCGGTCAGTCCTTGGTATTTGCTCCCGCATCAGAGCCGACCGCTTACGCATGAACAGACATTCCGGGTACAAGCCGAGGTGCAGCGGACTGACGAGGGCTGGACTATCCGGCTGCACTGCGATGAGCCGGCGGAGGTCATGACACAGGTGTCTTTCATTTTCGGGAGCGAAGGAAGCTTCACCTCTGGAGAGCTGCAGGCTGCAGATGAGGACTGCTATCTCTGGAGCGGCGGCGACCTCCGCTATACATGCGGTGAGGACTGGATTGAATTGACGGGGGGCGGGAGAGAACATCTGGCGACCGGGGTACGGGAGGCCAAGCTGCAGAATAACTGCAAGGCGGTGCTGGTTAACGCAGTGACCCCGTTCGATAAGACATTCTCAATTTCATTATCTCCTTCGATGCACGGGGAGTAATGCCGGTCACATAGGCAGACCGCCTTGACTTATGCAGCTCATATGTTAGAATAGCGAGGCCCTAATTCTAATATAAAGAAGTGAACTTATGCTAGAGCCCAAGGTGAATGTGAAGCAGGGCCGCCTGTTTCTCGACAAGTATTTTTCTGGAGAATCCATTGACTATCGTCAAATCATATCGTTATTTCTTCCTATATTGGTAGACCAGGCCTTTGTGGTAGGGCTGAACGTCGTGAATACAGCGATGATCAGCTCTTCCGGTGTGGCGGCGATCAGTGCGGTGAATATGATAGATTCGCTGAATATTTTTCTAATCAGTGTATTCATCGCGGTATCCACTGGCGGAACCGTTGTTGTTGCGCAATATAAAGGCAGCGGGAACGACCTAATGGTCTCCAAAGCTGCCGCCGGAGCGGTCTCCTCTGTTTCGCTGATGGCATTTGCCATCGGCTTATTTGGCATTGCGTTCCATGGACCTCTGCTGCATCTGCTGTTCGGTGCGGCTTCGCCGGAGGTCATGTCGAACGCCCGTACGTATCTGATTGGCAGCAGCCTGTCCTATCTGGGGATTGCTGTGATGGAAGCGGTGTGCGGCGCACTGCGCGGCATCGGGAGGACCCGTGTGTCCCTCGTACTCTCGCTGATTATGAACTTTTCTTATGTGCTGTTGAACTTCGTGTTCATTAACGGGCTGCATATGGGTGTGTTCGGCATGACCATCGCGATTAATACCTCCCGGTATCTGGCTGCGGTCTGCTCGCTGATCTATTTGTTCCGGCTCGACAGCAGCCTGCGGGTGAAGATCCGGGACTTATTGGTTCTCAACTGGACCATGCTCCGGAGAATTATGTTCATCGGCCTGCCGTTTGCGGCGGAGCAGATGTTCTTCAATGGCGGCAAGATTCTGACGCAGATTTTTATTGTCAGTCTTGGCACCTATGCCATTGCGACCAATGCAATCACTTCCTCGATCGCCGGGGTCATGCAGATTCCCGCCAATGCATTGTCGCTGACGCTGATCACTGTCGTTGGCCAATGCATGGGAAGCCGGAATACCCGGGATGCGCGTAAATTCGTCAAGTCGTTTCTGTGGCTGTCCTCAGCCTCTTTTGCCTTGATGGCGCTGCTGATCTTCCCGTTATTCCACCCGCTGGTGTCGCTGTTCCATCCGCCGCAGGAGATTGTCCGGGATATCTTCATTGTTTTTCTGATGAATTCGATTGCCCAGATCCCGCTGTGGTCGATCAGCTTCATTACCCCTTCCGCGCTCCGGGCGGCTGGCGATTCCAAGTTCACATCCATCGTGTCCATGCTGTCCATGTGGCTGTTCCGCGTAGTGCTGGGCTATATCCTCGGCATCGTGCTGCATATGGGGATTATCGGGGTTTGGCTGGCCATGAACTGCGAGTGGGGCATACGCGGCTTCATTTTCCTCCGGCGTTTTCTCGGGGATAAGTGGGTTCAGCATAAGGTGATTTAACCCCTAAGGTATATACGATAAAAAAAGAACCCATTGTCCACGATAAGTGGAGATGGGTTCTTTAAGTCCGTTGAAAGTACCAATAAACGATTCAACGGTATTTGAAAATGTTTATTTAGCGATATTAAACCAACCTGGCATGGCTTGAAATACATTCCAAAGTTTTTCCGGAATATTAAGCTGGTCGAGTTTCGAAACGTTCAATTCAGAATCCACCTCGGCTTCACGTCCATTTGCGACCTTCTCAACCCAATTAGGATCCATAATTAACGCATGTCCAATGGCGACTAGCGGCAAGCCTAATTCCATAGCATTAAGGGCATCATCTGGTGTTATTATGGAACCGGCAGCCATCACAGGTATCTTCCCGTTTGCTCTTTCAAGAATGAGTTCAAGCCGTGTTTTTTCATCTTGACTATCTACTGGCTTTGAAGACACATTATCTAATGAAGCATGAATGTAATCCAAATCCTGTTCAACAAGGAAATCAATTAATTCATACGTGTCTTTCATACGTAATCCGTCCACTTTGTGGGATTCTTCAGGGGAAAGCCGGAATCCAATAAGGAATGGTTTTGTAGCATGTTTTTCAATGACATTTTTGACCTCTTCAATAATTTCCAATGGAAAACGCAAGCGATTTTCAAGGGATCCTCCCCATGGGTCCGTCCGTTGATTTGTTGCTGGCGACCAGAAGTTTTGAATTAAAAATCCGTGAGCCCCGTGAATTTCGACGCCATCAAATCCGGCTTCAATTGCTCGTCTTGTTGTGTCTCCAAAAGCACGTACAATCGACAAGATCTCCTCATGGGATAGTTCTCTTGTTTCCGAAGTTGAACCTAAATTAGTAACTTCGGGCTGCAATGCACTCGCACTGACGGCATCCAGCCCAGGCACGGCTTTATTACCAGCATGAAAAATTTGCAGGACCGCCGGAGCGCCTCCACTTTTGGCTGCCTCAGCTAATTTTCGTAAACTTGGAGTGAATTCATCATTGTACCCAGCGAATTCATTCGTAAAACCCTGCCCATTAGGCGTAACATGAGTACATCCTGTAATCACGAGTCCTACTCCATTCACCCTTTGTTTGTAATATTTTACTTCGTCATCCGAAAGGGTAAGATCGTCATTACTTGACCAGGTTGTCATTGGGGCCATAACGATACTATTCTTAATGGTTACTCCATTTCTGAATGTGAAGGATTCAAATAACCTGCTGTATTTCTGATTCATTTTATTAACCTCGCTATCCTGTTATATTTTCTATTTCAGTGTAATTGGTTGCTGTTACGGTAAGTAAAGGGTTTATTTTTATATGGTTACATAAAGGGTTTTTATGTTATCGTTATCTTTGTGATCTATATTTAGTTACAGTAACTGTAACTGGAGGTGAGACGAGTAGATGCTGTATTCAATGACATATGTAGTGGAGAATGTAGATGTATCTGCAAAGACACTTAGATTTTATGAAGAGCAAGGGATATTACCAAACATATCTCGTGACGAAAAAGGCCGCAGAGTGTATACCCAACAACAAATAGACTGGATTTCTTTTATTCGTTGTCTCAAAGAGACAGGAATGCCTCTTTCAAAAATAAAGGATTACAAGGAGCTTTATGAACTGGGGAATAACACCTTTTTGCAAAGAGAAGAAATGTTAATGCAGCATAAATTGGAAGTGCAGAAGAAAATTGACGAAAGTTTTAAACACTTGGAGGAAATAAATTATAAAATTGCCATGTATGAACTTCAGAAAGAAGAGGTTATGAACAATCCCAACTATGACTTTAAATGTCACGGTTACTTAAGCTCCCAGGACAAGATCGTCCAATAAAACAGCAAATATAACGGATATAAGAGGTGCGATGAATGAGATTTAATGAATTTTTTGTCGGGCAAGTCTTCAGAACCAAGTCCATCAGAATGACTAAAGAGAGTATTACGAGATTTGCAGCGGAGTTTGACCCTCAATATATGCATTTGGATGAAGAGAAGGCGAAGCAAGGAAGATTTAATGGAATTATTGCTTCAGGTATACAAACCATGGCGGTCTCATTCAAACTTTGGGTGGAAACGGGGAGTTATGGTGATGATGTTATTGCTGGAACCGCTATGAACAATCTTAAATTTACTAAGCCGGTGTATCCGGAGGATGAGTTGTATACCCTTGTTGAAGTGACCGAAGTGAAAGAGAAGAAGAATGACACGGGGAGCGTTACTGTATTGCTGTCCACGTTCAACCACAACGATGAGAAGGTTTTTGAAGGTGATTTAACCGTACTGATTAAGCAATAACCTACACCCCAACAAAAGATATCCCTGACTCCTGCAACGGATAAGGGATATCCTCTAGCCTGAATATCTTTACAGAAGGATCCTATTGGAGTGTCTTGGTCATTATCAGATCGATTTGTTCTTCATCACCCATATAGAAAGAGTGGGCTCCGGTTTGAACAAACCCTATTTTTTGATAAAAGGTAATGGCGCGCTCATTTTTTTCCCAAACCCCGAGCCAGATCTTCTCTTTATTCTGTTCTTTTGCTATGGCTATAGCTGTATTCATCAGATAGCTGCCAAGTCCCTGCTTATGGAATTTTTTGCGGATATAAATCCTCTCAATCTCAAGCGAAAGATTATCCATGATTTCAGATTGAGCCTCATTAGTGTTGACCTTTAAATACCCGGCAAGTTCCCCGTTAGAATGAATAAAATAGAATTCCGAAGAGATAGTTAATAACTCCTTCTCTAATTGCACTGCGTTAAACGCTTTTTCCAAGTAGGCCTTCATATGCTCAGGTGAATTTTGATCCTCAAATGTCTCCTTAAATGTTTCAACACTAAGATCTTGAAGCAATCCCAGATCTTCTAATGTGCACTTTTTTATAGTTATAGTCATTTTAGGTGCCTCCTTTTAAGCAATCAATAAGTTCTCTGGTTCCCCTTTTTTACAAACTCCCAGTCTTTTTCTACATTTTTTCTGACTCTTTGCAGCAGGTCGAAAACCGTTTCCACTTCACTTTCAGAGAATCCGGATAGTGCGACCTTATTGGAATAATCGTTTTCCCTTTTAATAAAAGGGTACACAGTCATCCCTTTCTCTGTAGGAAATAGTTTATTAATTTTACGATTAACGGGATCATCATTCTTCTTAATAAATCCGTTAATCTCCAGTTTCTTTATGGCACGAGCCGCTGTTGTCCGGTCTACCTTTATCATTTCCGCTAGCTTCTCTTGAATCATTCCCGGATTTTCACATATTCGCACGAGATACAAGTACTGCCCTTTTGTAAGATCATATTTTTTAAATTCTATATTACTTACAGAATCCAATGCTCTGGCAATCATTCCAACCTCACGTAAAATTTCTTTCATAATTGCCACTCCGCTACTCATGTATTTTTCAAACGATGTAAAAAATAATACATTATTATTGTTGTATTTACAACAAAAAAAGAGACTGCCCCTTCTTGAAAGGCAGTCTCTTTTTGATATCCCGTTTATTGTACCGGTGTCCCGGCAGTCTCTTTGGCAAAAAAGTTCGGCAAGTATGCTTTGTTCGCTTCCAGCATTTCGTCCAGCATGGCAATGGCCACCTCTACGGAAGGCACAAGCGGATGATGTGCGAGCGCCTGAATCGCCAGGCTGCGGTCCCCGGTGACAGCAGCATCAATGGCCAGCTGCTCGTAGGTTTTGACGGCATGGATCAGTCCCTTGGCCATCGGAGGGATCTTGGTCAGCGGCAGCGGCAGGGGGCCGGTCTTGGTCACCACGCAGTTGACCTCAATGCTCGCATCCTCCGGTAGGAAGTCCAGGACGCCGCGGTTCGCCACATTCAGTGTCTGGATGTCGTTCGTGCCATTGTGCAGGGAACGCATCAGATTGACCGCAGCCTCGGAATAAAAGGCTCCGCCGCGCTGCTCCAGCTGCTTCGGCTTCTCGCTCAGCTCCGGATTGGCGTAGATGGCGAACAGTTCCTCCTCTACATGTTTGACCACCTCGGCCCGGTTGCCGCCTTGCTTGAAGGATTCCTGCTGCTCTGCGAGCATGGCATCGGTCATATAGAAATATTTCAAATAGTAAGAGGGCAGTGCATGCAAAGATTGCAGGAACTCGGGATTCCACTCCCGCGCTGGAACATTCTTCGCACTGTAGCCAGCGGTGTCGGCCAGCATGTCATCCAGCTTGTCTTCTCCTTCAACATCAATGCGGGTAATCCAGTGCAGATGATTCAGGCCGACGAACTCGGCATAGATCCGGTCAGGGGCGGCATTGTATTTGGCCGATACCTGCTTGATCAAGCCGATGGGTGCATTACACAGCCCCACACTCTTGACGTTCGAATACCGCAGCACTGCTTCGGTAACCATTCCGGCCGGATTGGTGAAATTCAGCAGCCAGGCGTTCGGCGCCAGCTCCTCGATATCCCGGCAGATGTCCAGGATGACCGGGATGGTACGCAGTGCCTTCAGCATTCCGCCCGGGCCCGTCGTTTCTTGGCCGATTACTCCATACTTCAGCGGGATGGACTCGTCACGGGCGCGGGCATCCAGCATGCCGACACGAATCTGTGTACTGACGAAATCGGCGCCTTCAATCGCTTTGCGACGGTCGGTGGTGAGGTGGACCTCGATGGGAAGCCCGGATTTCTCTACCATCCGTTTGGCCAGACTGCCGACGATATTCAGCTTGTGCAGGCCGGGGTCAATGTCCACAAGCCATAGCTCGCGGACCGGAAGTTCCTTGTAATGAAGAATGAAGCCTTCGACGAGTTCCGGGGTATAGGAAGACCCTCCGCCGATGACGGCGATCTTAAGGCCTTGGTTAGTTGCCAAGATTAATCACTCCTGTCTGGTTGTGATGGGGATTGCTTCGAACTCTTGAAATACACGCATTTTCTCATAAATATCGTTGTTTACAGGAATACCGTCTTCTTCGAGTGCTGACCATACAGCACCGACGACAGGTTCTGTGGTTAAGGTGACCACGGAAGCGTTCGGAGCTGCGCTGTGCACCGCATGCTCAATCGGGCCAGTGATCCAGCCCCGGTCACCCCGGGTAAGGAGGCTTCCGGCGAGCACTACGTCAAAGGCCTCGTTCTCCATGCCCAGCCTGTGAATCACGGCCGCAGCCGCCTTGCCCAGCTCCACGCCCTGACGGTGCAGGATCGCAAGCGCTGCGGCATCACCTTCGGCCGCTGCCGGGAACAGCAGGCGGGCGGCGTCCAGGGGCACAGACTTTCCATGATCGAGGAAGTCATCGAACATCCCTCCGACATGCGTATAGCCGAGCAGCTGAAGCAGCGGCTCTGTGAGAAGTGTAGGCGCTTCCCGCCCGTCCCAGGCCCGGAGTACGGTGCGGAATACTTCGATATTCAGCGCTCCGCCGCCGCCGAAGTCGCCGTACATATAATCAAAGCCGCCGCATTGATAGTGCCGGCCCTCACGGCTGCGCCCGGCGGCATTCGTGCCGGTGCCGCAGATGAGAGCAACACCATAAGGGCGTTTCGTACCTGCACGCAGGCCGATCATCGGGTCGCCGCTGATCGTATAATTCGTAAATCCGATGCTGCGGATCATCGGATGGAGGATGTCGTAATCCGTCTTGCGGTCAGCACCGGCCAGACCCAGATAAGCATGCTTAACCTCGCCAAGCCGGAGTCCTGCTTCCGCAAGCGCCGCGAAGGCTGCCTCATGG
The DNA here is from genome assembly GCF_001909085.1 of Paenibacillus sp. P32E. Classification (NCBI taxonomy): domain Bacteria; kingdom Bacillati; phylum Bacillota; class Bacilli; order Caryophanales; family Paenibacillaceae; genus Paenibacillus; species Paenibacillus sp. P32E. The sequence continues at coordinate 133,942 of NZ_LVYY01000077.1, forward strand.
ATACTGGCCGCGGCCTGACGGGCCCCCATCTGATGGTTCCCATTGCCGCTCCTGCCCTTGCCAAGCACATTGCCATGCTCATCGCAGAGCAGAGCGTAGGTTTTGCTTCCTCCGCCATCGATGCCCAAATAGTAAGCCAATGGTCGTCACTCCTAAAGTTTTGTAGCCACGCATCCTTGATATATACTCCGCAAAACTCGCCTCGAAAGCATAGTCTAAGTTTTGTGAGCTTTCACATCCTGAGTTACTTCGTCATCCTGTACTTAACTGCCGGACAGTACGGCTCTACTTGGATAAAGTAGATTCACGTACAATTAATTCCGGATCAATCCTTACGTTGGCCCCGCGTTTCATCGTTCCATTCATGCGTTTCAGCAGCATGTCGGCTGCGGCTATACCGATCTTGTCTGCCGGCTGGCGCAGGGTTGTCAGATGCGGGCGAAGCTGGGAAGCAATGTAGTGGTCGTCATAGCCGACAACAGCTACCTCTTGCGGCACGCGCACCCCGGCTTCCATCAGGGCATTGATCACGCCAAGGGCGATATTATCATCTCCCGTAAATACGGCGGTGGGCAGCTTGCCCTCGGACAGCCAGCGTTTTGCAGTATCGTAGCCTTTGGTAATTTCAAAATCGCCGTGAACAATCTCAAAGGGTTCCAGCCCTTGTTCCTTCAGTGCCTTCAGGAAGCCGGCGCGCCGTTCCTTGGTACTACGGAACATCTCATGCCCGCAGAGATGGGCGATAGAGGTATGTCCCAGCTCCAGCAGGTGGCGGGCGGCGGCATAGCCGCCTTTTACGTTATCAATAGTAATCGAATAGCTGTCATTCTCCGGCTGCTGATTATCAATCAGCACATAGGGGATGCCGCGCCGCTTCAGCTCCACAATATAGTTGTCCTCTTCCATCGGCGAGAGCAGAATCAGGCCGTCCACCCGGTCCTCCTGGATCAGATAGTGGTTCTCGTCTGAGGCGATACCCGTAGAGATGGAGATGGCCAGAAAATAGCCGTGCAGCGCCAGCACCTCATTCAGCTCTTTGACCACCGCATCGAAGAAGGAATCCTGCAGGGTCGTTACAATCAGACCGATGATGCCGGTCTTGCCGCTGGCCAGGCTGCGGGCCGCCGCATTGGGGCGATAATCCAGCTCTTTGATCGCGTCCAGCACTTTTTGGCGGTTCTTCTCGCGCACCGAGCCTGCCCCGTTAATGACCCGGGAGACCGTTACCACGGATAACCCGGATTTTTTGGCTACATCAAAAATACTCACTTTCATCTCAAACGCTCCTTGCGGCGGATTTTCCGAATCTATTCCCTGCCTACAGTATACAGGGCTTGCCGCATATCCGCTAAAGGCAGGAATTTATCTCTTAATAATCTCAGTCACTTTCTTCTGAATCACCGGCATAACCTCCTCGAGTGTCTGATGTCCGGTCTCGACCGGCTGCATCTCATTGATGAACATGTCGTTGATCTGCGAGTAGTTGGTGATCAGATGGTTGTAGGATTCGAAGCCGTATTTGACTGCACCCTCGTAGACCTTCTTCACATCCGCCGGATCAATGCCGTCAAAATGCTTATAATATTCTTCCGCAGCTTCCGTATTGACCGGAGGATTGCCGCCGCTCAGCTCGATGGATTTCTCCTGAACTTCGGTGGTCATCAGATACTTGATCCATTCAAAAGCTTCCTTCGGATGCTTGGAGCCCTTCAGAATCAGCAGCGGATCAACGAACAGCGTACTGCGCACCTTCTCGTTACCTCCCCAAGGGACGGCGGCTACGCCGATTTTGAATGGAAAATCATTCGCTCCCGCCAGGTTCCAGGAACCGCCGATGGACATGCCGATTTTACCTGCAACGAAGGGGTCACCGTTCTGTCCGGCCACGCTTTTGCTCCACTCGGAGGTGGGAGAGACCTTGTCCTTGAATATCAGATCGAACAGCTTTTGGTAAGCGGCAATCACCTTGGGGGAGTCAAAATGGGTCTCGGATGGCACGCCGCCGTTCGTCCAGGTATCTTCAGAATAGGGTTCAGCTCCGAAATACAGCGGCCGCATATCGCGCTCGGACCAGGTGAAGTCCACGCCGTACTGCGTTTTGGCAATGTCGTCAGAGACGACGGTCATTTGCTTGGCCTTTTCAACCATTTTGTCAAAGGTCCAGCTTTTGTCCTCATAGTCACTTGGAGGGTAGGAGAGCTTCGCGGCATCGAACATATCTTTGTTGTACAGCATCAGGGTGACATACATGTTGACCGGGATGCCGTAGGTGCGGTCCTTGACGGTGTAGATTTTCATGAGATTGTCAGGAATGTGATAATCCTCCGGCTTGAATCCCACTTCCTTAATCAGATCGGTCAGATCGAGCAGCATGCCCTTGTTGTAATATTCCGCAAAACCGCCATAACCGTAATGGCTTGTGACATCAGGCGATTTGCCCCCGGCGATCAGGGTCTGCAGCTTGCTGTCGAACTGCTCGTAAGGCGCTTTTTCCACCTTGACCCGGATATTCGGATGCTCCTTCTCAAAATCGGGAATCAGCTTCTCGATAAACGTGCGGTCCTCGGAATCAATGGTGTAGTGGGTGATGGTTACTTGTTCTTCTGTGGTGCCGCCACTTGCCGCGCCATTATTTCCTGCAGCCACATCACCCGCCGATTTGCCTCCGCTGCAGCCGGATAAGGCCGCCATTACAGTTAGTCCTGCTGCAAGCAGCAGCGAGGATGTTTTTCGGTTACGTGTGTTCATCCGTTAATCCCTCCATCATTTCAAGTCGTATTGGACCGCCGGATAGGGCGGGGATTACTTGATGCCGGTCAGAACAATGCCTTCCACGAACTGCTTCTGGGCGACCGCGAACAAGGTCACAATGGGAAGCATCGCCAGTACGGAAGCGACCATCAGGAGGTGCCACGGCGGGATGCGGAAGCGCGACGAGGTGAGTGAGGCCATGCCGACCGGCAGGGTGAATTTCTCCGATGAGCTTAAGTAGAGCACAGGTGTAAGCAGGTCATTCCAGCTGTAGATAAAAGCAAAGATTGCAACGGTTGCCAGTGCCGGAGCGGACAGCGGCAGGGCGATCGTCCACCACATCCGCAGCTCACCGCAGCCGTCGATCCGGCCGGCATCGAACAATTCCTCGGGCAGCGTGGAGAAGAATTGCCGCAGCAGGAAGATGTTGTAGGCCGAACCGAAGAATGCGGGTACGATCAGCGGCAGGAAGGTATCAATCCAGTTCATATGGGAGAACAGCACGAACTGCGGGATCATAATCGCCGGATAGGGCAGCATCATGGTGCTGAGCAGCAGGATGAACAGGAATTGGTTGCCTCTGCCCCTGAACCGGGCGAACCCGTAGGCGACCAGCGCCGAAGAGATCAGGGTGCCGATGACAGTCAGCACAGCGATGGTCAGACTGTTCTTGTACAGGGTACCGAAATGCAGCGTGTCGAAAATCTCACGGTAGTTGCTCCACGCCCAGCTCTCCGGCAGAAAGGTCGGCGGGAACTTCAGCATCTCCCGCTTCGATTTCAGTGAGGTGGAGACCATGAAGAACAGCGGCAGCAGCATAAGAAAGGTGGTAATCAGCAAAGTGATGAAGCTGGCTGCCTTCACGGGATCGACCCTCCGGCGGTGCGCAGAAGCGGGTACACGGTGGTTGGCTGTTTTGACGATGCTCATCGGCGTCCGCCTCCTTCATAGTGCACATAACGGTTCGACAGCTTCATAATGATAGCGGTGAACACCATAACCACGATCAGCAGCACCCACGCCAGCGCGGAGGAGTAGCCGGCACGGTATTCCTTGAAGGCGCTGGTGTACAGATTGTAGACATAGAACCAGGTAGAGTAGTTAGGACCGCCCTGTGTCATGACGAAGGCCTGGGTGAACACCTGGAATGAATCAATCAGACCCATGATGAGCTGGAACAGCAGTACTGGCGAGATCATGGGCAGGGTGATATTCAGGAAAATCCTGAAACGCCCGGCCCCATCCAGGTTGGCGGCTTCGATCAGGCTGGCAGGGACGCCCTGCAGCCCGGCGAGGAAGAGGATCATGCCTGAACCGGCGGTCCACAAGGACATGATAATTAGCGCATACAGCGCCGTGTCGGGATTCATCAGCCACGCCGGACCATGGATGCCGAACCAGGAGAGCATGTAGTTGAAGAGGCCGATCTGCGGGTTAAAGATCCAGTACCACAGGAGTGACATCGCCACCCCAGACACCATGCTGGGAAAATACATCGCGGTGCGGAAGAATCCGCGCAGCGGGATCGTCTGGTGCAGCAGGAGAGCGAAGCCAAGACCGAGCAGCAGCTGTATTGGCACACTGATGAAGGTGTACCTCAGGGTGACCGTGACCGATTTCCAGAACAGCTCGTTGTGAAACATCTCTGTGTAGTTGGCAAGTCCGATGAATCTCGGCGGGTGGATGATGTCATAATCCGTGAAGCTGTAATACAGCGACGAAAGAATAGGGTACAAAGCAAACACCAGAAAACCGATTAACCACGGGGAAATGAACATATACATGTAGAAGGTCTGCCGCCGGCTTTCACTCTTAATCACTAACACACCAGCCTTTCTTGTTTAAAAGTTTAAGCGCTTTAACTTTTATAATAAATAAACGTTGTAATATGGAGTTAATAAAGGGAATATAATTTATAAAGTTTAATCGCTTAAACTTTATAAATAACCTGATGAGATTATCATAGAGGATGGGCTGGAAATAATCAACCCCCAATTCATCAGATAAAGCGCTACCAGTGAAGAAATATAACGCTAAATAGAATTTTCGGTTGGGTTTTCGGTTTGATCTGCTGGGGTTATGAGTATTTGTGTGAAGTAATATGACATTTTGGAAAAGGCGATGCGGTATCTAGAGGGGGAGATTTGGCTTGCGGAAAACAAAAGCCCCTCCGCCGATTGGCGGAAAGGGGCTGGGCTCGAGAATATCTTTTCACTTTATCATCGTATTATTGGTTATGACCCCGGTTAGTTACTAACACTAGCAATTTCTTTGAATTCGTCAGCACTGTTAAGCGGACATGATATTTCGTTGCAGCGAAGAATCTTGTGGCCTTCCAATTCAAAGATAGCAATTAATTCAACTTGTCCGCTATTTCCATTTTTCTTTGTAACATCTACCGTATAGCGTAATGTCATTGTTTGTAGCTCCTCATCAAACAATGTATCATAGAAAGGCGAAACTCTAATTTTTTCTACCATTTCTTTTAGTGTAGCGATATGTTTCGTGAACTCCTCTTTGTTCGTTTTTACCCCATCCGTCACCTGATAATATTCTTCGCTAAAATAGACAGGGATCTTTTCTAAATTCAAACCAACCACAATATCGTTGTACATATCTGTTAAAAATTGAAGCGCTTCTGTTTTATTCATTTCAAATCACTCCTAGGTTATATGAGTTTTGACCAACCATCAAGAAACCGAATGACAACATCGAGTTCTTCCTCAGAGAAGGTGCGAAATAAGTCATAATATTTCCCCTCAATGATTTTATGAAGCTTATCATGCTCGACTGCTAGTTCTCTTCCTGGGTGTGTGATGTCATAATAAACTTCTTTGTTATTTTCAGCCTTTTTAGTGGATAGAAGTAGATCATTTTCAATGAGCGCATTCACAGCTTTTGTCACGGCAGGCTTAGACACGTTTAGCTCGGTGGACAGTAGTGTATTATTCCATCCATTTGGGTTCTCATTTACTAGAGAAAGAATATGGAGTTGAGTAATTGTCCATTTCCGGGTTGAGGGTTGTGCTTCTTTCGTCTTATCGTTTTCAGTAGTTCTTCGTGTAATATTTCTTTCCTTCTTCAGAATAAAACCTTGGATTGCGTTAAAAGTTTCTTGATATTTTTTAGATATGATAGGAGCACCTCCCTGTTTTTGTTAACCGGTTAATAATAATAGTTTACCGGTTAACAAATTTTTCGTCAAGTTTTTATCCCTCCGCAATTTACACAATTAGCTTGAGCCCTCAGATTCCAGCATCTGGTTTGAACGCTGAATCAATTCTGGAAATCTTGTTCAAAAGTATTTGCCATTCACCAAAAGCTATGGAATGTCCCTAAAAGTTTAAATAATTCACTATACGCACGCCTGAGAGAGGGCTTACAATTCACGGAGAACACGTGTCATCACCTAATTCCGGGGAGGAGGAGGATGTAGCCGCAGGAGGTATTTGAAGTGCCTTGTTATTTTAACAGCAGTAGAAAAAAGGAGATGAGCTGTAGAAATGAACAAGAAACACATTGGAATGAAGCGTATTCTGGCAGGTTTCTTTGGCCTAGTCCTTATTATTGGAATGATTCCTGCAATGTCCGCTACTGTAAGCGCTACCACTTCCGGAACGGCAAGTGAACTGACCGTCAACGGTACACCACCTGCGGGTCCCTATACAAGTGTTCCGGTTGGTGCGGCGTGGAATGACACTGCCGGAAATTCTATCCAGGCCCACGGCGGAGGTTTCGTGCAGCAGGGCGGCTGGTATTATTGGGTCGGAGAGAATAAATCCAGCAATTCCCACAATACTACAGGCATTAATTTGTACAGATCGAAGGATCTTCTTAACTGGGAATTTGTGTCTACGATCCTGTCCAATACGACAAACCCTGGATATACCACAGCTACAACACCCGGGCTCATCAGCTCCCAGACCCAGCAGTTCAATATGGAGCGTCCGAAGCTGATTTATGATCAGGCCAGCGGGAAGTTCGTTCTGTTCGCCCACTGGGAAAACGGGACCAGCTATGGGAATTCCCATATTCTGATTGCTTCCGCAGGTTCAGTGGACGGACATTACACCGTACTTCATAATTTCCGTCCGGGTGTGGGCTATGTAGGGGACCCTAATGAAAAAGACGAGTCCTATACGGGAACGGACGGCAAATGGGGTTATGGCTCCCGCGACTTCACCGTCTACCAGGATCCCGGCACCGGCGAAGCTTACCTGATCAGCACTCAGGATTGGCAGAACATGCGCGTGTACAAGCTTACGGAGAACAGCACGAATGTTGGCTGGCAAAACTCCTATCTGCTGTTTAGCGGCGGCAGAAGGGAAGCGCCTGCCATGATCAAGGCTAATGGCGTCTACTATATCATTACCTCCAGTCAGTCAGGCTGGTATCCGAATCAGGCCATGTATTCCTTCACCACCGATATCAGTAATCCAAGCGGATGGTCGGCTCTCCAGCCCGTGGGCAACAACACCACCTTCTACAGCCAGCCCACCAATATTATGGAGATTGCTGCGGCAGATGGCAGCAGGCAATATGTATACATGGGCGACCGCTGGAATCCCGAAGCTCTAGGCACTTCCGCTTATGTGTGGCTGCCCTTGAACATCGACAGTACCACACACACCATGACCATGAGCTATACACCGGGGTGGTCCCTCGACCCTGTGACCGGAGCATTTCACTTCCCGGATGTATCCAATGTTTCGCAAGGCAAACCGGTAGAAGGTGAAGACAATGTCGTTTCCGGCAAATTACTGAAGTACATTAACGATGGTTCCTACGATGAGGCAGATACATGGTCGGCAGGTACACTATACTATCAGCAAAATAAGGTCCCGTACGCAGTAACGATTGATTTGCAGGAGATATTCGATCTTTCCCGCGTGGATATCAGCTTCAAGCAATTCAATGGTTCCGAAGCCTATTACGACTATACGGTACAAGGCAGCAATGACAACAAGAACTGGACAGTCCTGGCGGATGAGACCCAAAATAAAATGACGGGCTTCAAAAGCAATACACTGGGGGGGAAATACCGGTATGTGCGGCTCTATGTCACCTCCGTCATTAATGCACACAATGGCAATTCCACAGCCAGTTGGGAGAACGGCATGCTTGAGGTCCAGGTGTATGCGAGCAACCTCACGAGGCCGATTGCCCCGCTGCCGGCAGCAAGTGAAGAGGGCGGCAGGTACACTTCAGATCAGACCCTAACACTTTCTAGTAAGGCCGACGGAGCCAAGATCTATTACACGACTGATGGTACAGAACCTACAAATCACAGTACGCTCTATACCACTCCGGTCACTTTGACGCTGGGCCACACGATTCTCAAGGCGGTCGCCTACGCAGAGGGCATGGAATCAAGCGGTGTGATGACCCAAGACTTCAATATCATCGACCCGAACATCATTGTCTCCGTGAGTAGTCCTACGGAATATGCGGTGACCACGGGGGAAGGGGCCTCTGGCCTTCCGGCAACACTTCAGGCGGTGAATGCTGCAGGGAATACGGTTACGGTGCCGGTCATCTGGAATACGGCCGGTGTGACCTTTAGTCCTTATACATCTGTGAAGATTACGGGCACATTGCCCGGATATCAAGTGAGTGCCACGGTCGATGTGGTAAATGCGGGACTAACCTACTTCATCAGCGGGGGTTCCCAGGGCAATTCCGCTTTTTATAACGCGGCTAAGGCTAAACTGGGTGGACAGCTGGTAAACGCAGTGTCTGATCAGGCATACAACGGACAATGGGGCTACACTGGTAAAATCGGTACTGACATTGGATATCACACCAGTACCAGCAGCATTTATGAGAGCGGCTGGTGGGCCTACGCCAATAAGAGCATCAATTACACCATTCATTTGGACCCTGGAACCTACACATTGATTTCCGGCTATAAGGAATGGTGGGGAGCCACCCGCGGCATGACCTTCTCAGCCAAGGATGCCAACGGCAGCGTACTTTCTTCTAAGAGCTTTACCATCAACAAAGCAACCCTGGCCGATCAGGAGAAGATAGAATTTACGCTGGATAAAGCCCAGAATATACAAATCAGCGTAAGCAAGGTCAGCGGCAGTGATCCTGTACTGGCGTGGCTGGCTGTGGAAAAGAAAACACCGGTCACGACGGCTTCATTCTCACCGGCATTACCGGATGGGGAGCAGGGCTGGTATATTAGCCCGGTATCGTTGACTCTTACTGCCGCTGAAGCAGGAGGAACTGTAACCGGCGCAGTGTACAGCGTTGATAACGGAACGTCGTGGAGCAACTACACCGGTCCGGTTACATTTCATGAGGATGGGCAATATTCCGTAGCCTATTATTCAACGGATGCGGCCGGAGGAGCCGAATATCCAAAGACCCGGACGTTTAAGCTGGACCATGCCGCGCCGGTCACGACGGCTAGCTTGGGCTCCGCGAGCCCTGCAGAATCCGGATGGTATACATCGGAGGTTAATGTAAGTTTAACTGCAAGCGACAATGTATCCAGTGTGGCGAAAACGGAGTACCAAATCAATAACGGAGATTGGACCCCGTATACCGGATCTATTCCCGCCTTTGATGAAGGAATTTATACCATAGGCTATCGCAGCACGGATCAGGCAGGCAATGTTGAACCCATCAAAACTCTTGAATTGAAGATAGACAAGACGGCACCAGCGCTAACCGTCCAATTGGATACAACAACCCTATGGCCGGCCAATCATAAAATGGTGACGATTCACGCTGCATTGAATCCGGGTGATGCTACATCTGGGGTTGAATCGGTAATATTAACCTCTATTACGATCAATGAACCGGACAGTGGTCAAGGTGATATTCAAGCCAGTGTAGGAACAGCAGCTACATCCTTTAGTTTACGCGCTGAAAAAGGGAAGGATAAGGCAGTGGGCCGTATCTACACAATTACGTATACAATAACCGACAAGGCAGGGAATAAAGAGACTTCTTCCGTAACCGTCAGAGTACCTCATGATCAATCTGTAAAAAATAACAATCAGCAAGCTGAATAATCAATAAGAAATTCTGCATCCGGTTCAATGTGGAAAAAGCAGGTCTGTCCGTGACCTATGTAAGGTGAAATCTCGTTCTACACAAAAAGGCCGCCGGGAGCTCCCGGCGGCCTGTACAGTCTTCAACTTTTACTTCATGGTCCACTGATGGTCGCCTGACAGATACTTCTCTGTAAGTACGGACAGCAGCTGGATGCCTACTTCATTCTGCCCGCCTTCGGGGATGATCAGGTCGGCGTATTTCTTGGACGGCTCGATAAAGGCTTCGTGCATCGGTTTGACCGTGGTCAGATACTGGGAATGAATGGAACGGATTGTCCGTCCGCGTTCTTCGATATCCCGCAGCACACGGCGGAGGATGCGCACATCCGGGTCGGTATCGACAAAAACCTTAATATTCAGCTGCCCGCGGAGCTTCTCATCGGAGAGCACATGCAGACCCTCTACGATAACGATGTTGTTCGGCAGCAGTTCAACGGTCTTGTCGGTAGAGCGGGCGTGAATCGTAAAATCATACACCGGGGCATAAGCAGCCTGTCCGGATTGGAGGCATTCCAAATGCTCAATCAGCAGCTCGGTATCAAAAGCAAGCGGGTGATCATAATTGATCGCACCGCGTTCCTCGAAGCTGAGGTAAGAATGGTCTTTATAGTAGTTATCCTGAGATATGAACGTCACTTTGTCTGTTCCCAAACGGTCAATGACGGAGCGTGCTACCGTCGTTTTGCCGGAGCCGGTCCCGCCGGCGATACCAATAATGAGCATGGTGTTGTAATAAACCTCCCTAAGCGATTGCCTTTGCAATTCCAATATTGTAGCACAGCGATGCAGTAATTTCACCTGAACAGCGGGGAACAAACCGTGAACTTTTGAAAAAAAAGGGGGTTTCCGGCGGGAGATGGTATAATTTTGTCGGATGGGCTAGACCCAAGCAGGCGGAGAGGGGAGTTAGGAGTATGGATATTAGCAAAACCATGAGCGATAACAGCCAAACCTTATTGGAAGCTTTTAATGCGGCTCCATTACAGCTGGCAGGCCACGGCAAACGGGAGGTCCGGGTGCTGAAGGAGGCTTTTGCCGGGGTAGAGGATAGTGTGGTCAGTGACATGTACGGTACAGGTGAGCTGATCGAGGGGTTTCAGGCGGAAATGGCAGAGGTGCTGGGTAAGGAAGCGGCTGTATTTTTCCCGAGCGGTACGATGGCACAGCAGATTGCACTTCGGATCTGGAGCGACCGTAAGGGCAGCAAGTCTGTAGCGTACCACCCGCTCTGCCACTTGGAGATACATGAGCAGGATGGGCTAAAAGAGCTGCATCATCTGGAGCCGCTGCTGCTCGCTGACAAGGATCGCCTGATTACACTTGAAGATGTGAAGAACAGGGGTCAGGGAGTAGCCTGTCTCCTGCTGGAACTGCCGCAGCGCGAGATTGGCGGACAGCTTCCGGAGTATGCAGAGCTTGAAGCAATATCCGCCTATTGCCGTGAGCAGGGGATTATGCTGCATCTGGACGGGGCGCGATTGTTTGAGGTGCTGCCGTATTACGGCAAAACCGCCGCTGAAGTCTGCAGCCTGTTCGACAGCGTATATATCTCCTTTTATAAAGGCATTGGCGGGATTGCCGGGGCCATTCTTGCGGGAAGTGCGGACTTTACCGAAGAATCGAAAATTTGGAAACGGCGGCATGGCGGCGACCTGATCAGCCTGTATCCATACATTATCTCCTCCCGGCATTATTACCGGCAGAGAGTGGACAAGATGGCTCAATATTATGCGGAGGCCAAGGAGCTTGCGGCTCTGTTCAACGGCTGTCATAACATATGTACTCTGCCGGCAGTGCCGGTGTCGAACATGTTCCATGTGCATTTTGCCCTGTCCAAGGTGAAGGTAGAGCGGATTCTGACCCGGGTCAGCGAAGCAACCGGTGTGGGGTTTACTCCGCGTTTGAGGGAGAGCGGCGAGTCGTCGTGTTTTTATGAATTGAGCATTGGAGATTTGTACAGCGGCATTCCCAAGGTGAACCTGGAAGCGGCATTCGGGCTGCTGGATCGGCTGCTGGCGGAGGCTTAAGGATCACACTGATCAGGGCTGCCCAACCCCAAAAGGATGGTAGTCTGTGCCCATGCACACTATCATCCTTTTTTATCATCATCGCAGGAAAGTCTACCGGTTCAGCAAAGCCCGGACAAACGACACGCGCAGTAGCTGCTTTTTCATCAGCTTGGTGCGGAACTGGCGCTTTAATTGGCTGTAGGCCTTGGGACAATGTTCGCTGGCCCAGCTGTACATTGACTTGAAATCGGTGTGGCTTTTGGCGGAATTCATCAGGTAATACGAGATGGTGTCATACACATTATGGTTGAACCATTCGTTCATTTCCGTCTTGCTGTAGCCGTAGCGTTCGATGGCCATATTGCGGATCAGCCGTTTTTCCTCCAAATTCTCGATCAGAAAGGACTGGCTGAGGTTAAAAGTAATATTGTTGCCATGAATCCGGTACACTCCGGCAAGGGTGTCGATAAACCCGGCATCCCCGATCAGCAGGGCACGCAGGTAAATCGAAGCGTCGTTGACCATGTTCATGTTCAGAATATCCATTTTCATCAGCGTTTCCCGCTTGAAGACCGCTGTCAGGGTTGAGGCTGGTTTGGGGTACCCCTTTTGTTCGAAATTCTTGAAGTAGGCTTCCTTCGGGGTAATCCGGTTTAGCTGCAAGCTGGAAGGCTTCAGCTGTTCGGTCTTGGAATACTCCAGGAACACATTTGCAGCCACAAAAGCAATCTCCGGTTGCTCCTGATGAAAATGGACAGCGCGGCTGAAATAGCTCCGGTCAATCAGATAGTCGTCGTCATCCAGGAACAGAATATACTCACCGTCACCATGAGCGGCAAGCGCTTTGCGCCGGTTATTCCCCGGGCCTTGATTGGTCTCATTCTGCATGAAGATTACACGCGGATCATCGCGATAATTCCGGCCCATGAGTTCTGCCGTACCGTCGCTGGAGCAGTCGTCAATCACCGTAATCTCCTTATGGGGGTAATCCTGACGCAGGATGCTCTGAATAGCCTGGTCCAGGAAGTCTTTTCTATTATAAGTAGTAATAATTACACTGACTTTGGGAAGGGTGTAGGGATCAGAAGGTGAAGGAAAAAGGTTCTCCTGCTCTCCGCCGTCTGCTCTTAACCCGGCGAGACCTTTCATCCATTCCAGGATATTCACGGCTTGAATGTTGAATTGCTGGGACAAGTAGAAATCAAGCGCATCCGCTGAGGCGCGCTGCGACAGATAGGCCTCGATCACCCCGGCCAGATTCTCAAGATTCCCCCGTATGCCCGCGTCGGCTTCGCTGCCAATGCTGTCTCTGCATCTTCGTATAAGCTCTTCGCTGGACAGCGCCCCGGCAGGCAGATGCTGTCTAGCTTCGTTGAGCTGGTTTAGCAGGCGGTATCCGGCCTGGTGCAATTCCTCGCTGTGAGCCATAGTTGGACCTCCTCAAAAGTTTTTGAATAATATCCCCCGATTCAGCTGCGAAAAAAACGGCCTCGGAAGCCTATCTTCAAAAGTTTGTTAGCCTCTGCTTCGTTTTGTGGAGCTAGGCTCCCCAAAATGGCTGCGTCAGGCGGCTATGCCGTGGACAAACGCCTTCAGGTGAGCCACCCGCAGCCATGTATATATTTAGTGGGAATTTATTCACTTATTTCCATCGGGCGAAAGTTTCCGGTAGCGGTAGTGGGGAAAAGTAGACTTAAATCAGCGTAAATAAGCGAAATTCGGCTGAATGAGGAGGATTAGGTTTACTTTTTCCACCTAAATGCTCAAAACAAGCCAAATCGAACGAATTAGGTTACTTTTTTCCACTTAGCGCAGGATCGGGACGATGCCGGTTCAATGCCGGGATAGCGAGTGAGCTCTGTAGGGGAATGCAGCCCCGGTGCCGCTCTTACGCCGCCTGAATCCACGCAATGCAGCCCCGGTGCCACTCTTACGCCGCCTGAATGTCACGAAATGCAGCCCCGGTGCCGCTCTTACGCCGCCTGAATGCCACGCAATGCAGCCCGTGCAGTATTTCCGCCAACACAGCTGAAGAGCTGCCGCCTTACGTCTGGCTGGCCGTGACCTTGCTGCGCTTCAGCTTGATCTTGGTTCTGAAGCGTCTGGCGTAGCCCCAGGCGTAGAGGAACACCTCGCGTTCCATCAGGGAACCGGCGATGTAGTAGATGGGCAGGATGACCAGACCGAGTACTACACCCCATAGGATTAAGCTGGTATAGGAGGTCATGCTGAGGTCGATCTTGGTGGTGATGAAGACAATAGCCACGAACACGCCGACATTGATCAGCCATCTGCGGAAGGTGACCCAAGGGCTGCGCTCCAGCAGTACCCGGTTGGCGTACACTACGATATCGATAGAACGGTACAGCAGTGCGGCGATGGTTCCCATCAGCACACCGTAGATCCCGAAGAATAGGACGCAGATGATCGAAGCGCCCAGGTTGATGGCCGACTCCATAATCGAACGGAACTGGGTGTTGCGGAAATGTCCGGCGATTGTGATCAGATTGTTGGATGAGGTGCGGGCATTGGTCAACAGCTTGATCACCACGAACAGGACCGGCAGCCAGAAGTTGATATAGTTCACATCGTTGACACCAGCCGTATAGAGCCGCATGAACGGCAGAATGAGAATATATACGACGGTCAGGATCGAGAAGATCAGGCCCATGAAGTAGACCTCATACGCATCATAGAATTTGACAAAAGCCTCTTTGCCCTCATGATAGCTCTGTCCCAGCGCCGACTTCACACTTCCGTTGACGGTCTGGACGATGTTGTCGACAATCGTGAAGATCATATTGTACATGACGTAGATGCTGACCACCTTCAGGTTAGTGAAAATCGTCAGGATCAGCACATCGGTGTTGCGGAAGATCATATAGGAAATCTCATGCACCATCACTGAATTTTTCTGCCCGATGGCTTCAAAGTCCGGCTTCTGTCCAAGATCAATCCACTTGTAATAACGCTTGGAATAGATATAGAAGGCAATCATCTGCAGAACGGTCAGCGCAAAGAAGGACGCCTGTACGGCGATAATGTCCACGCCCTGTAGCAGCAGGATGATCCGCACCACGTTGTTCAGAATGTTCGCAATCGTGACGATGGAGGTTTCAATATAGCTTTTGCCCTCGGCGATCAGCAGAACTCTGAATTTCCCCTGGTAGTAATAATTGATTGCTCCGCCCAGTCCCGAGAACAGGATAATCGCCATAATGCTCAGCTTGCTGATCTCCGAATGGATCACCAGCGGGTAGATGACCGCCAGCAGCACGACCGAGATGAAATAATAAATCCCGGTTTTTTTGTAGTAGCTGGAGGTTGCGGCGAGAATGGAATTAATATGGTTGTAGTCATTTTTGGCAACGGGCTTATATAGCGCCTGCAGCGAAGCTGCGCCGACACCAGCTTCGAGCAGGGCGAAATAGCTGATGATCTGCACGATGGACGCGATCAGACCGTTGGCTTCGGAGCCGTAATTGACCATGATCAGCCGGGGGATGAAGAAGCCGAGAATAATGGTGATGACCTGGCTCGTGAGCCCGAAGCCGAGGTTCAGCATGCTGCGTTTAGCTTTCATAACTTCTTCTCCCTTCCACAAGCGGTGCCGGTGAGAGGTAAGCGTCGAGCTGCTCGAAATGCTTCTCTGCCTGGTTCGCCTGGAGCGTCACATTCAGACTGTTCACAGCCATGCTCTCGAATACCTGCTGCGGAGTCACCTCGGCCAGATGCGCGAAATCCGTGTACAGCCCGCCGAAATGAGCGTCATTCATGACATTGATCATTTTGCCGCTGTACGCTATTGGATACACCGGTTTGCCGAATACCCAGCCGAGAATCATCGCGTGGAAGCGGGAAGCAACGATGAAGCGGGCACCCGCCAGCGCCGCGAGAATCTCATCCATATCTGTTTTGTAAAAGTGAACCTGTGTCTCACGCTGCAGTTCTGCGGGAATGAGGCCCAAAATCTGTCCGATCGCTTCCTGGTCGCCTTCATGCTGGCAGAACGACAGAAAATGCACGGCATAGCCCTGCTGAATGAAATGGATTGCAACATCTTTCATTTTTTCATAATAGAGGTTGTCAAAACCGCTCAGGGCTTTGGAGGAAGGCTTAATCACCGAAATGGCGATATACCGCCCTTCCGGGGCTTTTCCTGCAGCCTGATCATACTGGAGCTGAAAAATAATATCCGGTGCCATTCTGACATTGCCCAAATCCTTGAACAAATCATAGGAGTACTGTTCTCTGAATGAGACGTCGGCATATTCCTGGAAGATCCGCCGGTGCTCCGCATAATAGGCGTTATCGGTAAAAGGACCAAAGTTGGCGCCCATCAGATAATACGGTTTGTTTTTATTGCGGAGGCTCTCGTTATTCGCCACGTATTCGGTCCAGTGTTCGCCCTGCATGAAAATAGACCCGCCGATATGGACTGTGCCGTCCCCCTGATCCACCAGCATCTTCTGCATGAAGTTGGGATGCAGCTTCAGCTTGCGGAAGAAGTAGTTGATTCCCCGAAACAGGACAGAGTCCGATGCATAGACCTTGAGATTGTTCAGATCCTTGAACACCACTTTGTACAGCCGCGGGGCAATAAGCATGAACTGGGTGTCGGGATAGCGTTCGCACAGCACCTTGATAAACAGATCATCGCCGAGATTGAATTCCGTGTATGCGTAGATCATCATTTTCTTCTTCATATCTTAATGTCCTTTCTGCTAATCACGGCTTTGAGCTTCTGTTTGAACTGCAGCCAGCTGCGGTCCAGATGAACCAACCGCCCGTACAGGGACGGGGAAATTAAGAAGACCTTGATTTGAAAAGCTAGCTTACGGTCATCCCCCTGATATTTGCGCATGATCGCAAGCATCTCCTGATTCACACCGGGGTAGGCGAGGTCAATATCATGAAGCAGCTTGCGGGTGCTGATGCCGCTTGTGCCGTTCAGGCAGGTCTTGAGATTGTAGAAGTAATTCTCGGTCATCTCGCGGTTCAGCAAGAGGCCGGATATCGTGTGGACCTCACTAAAAGGATGATCGCTGAAATATTCATCCACCCGTTTGAAGGCGGCGACCACATCGAATTTGTTCACATTATACGTCCCCGTGATCGAAGATGTCCGCTGCAGATAATAGGACAGCACGTCGGGGATCGAGATGACCCGTGAGGCCCTGGACAACGCTTTATAGATGAACTCCTGATCCTCTCCGTTCACACAGCGCTCGGTATACGAGATGCCGTTCTCCAGCAGAAAGCTGCGTTTGAAGGCGATGCTGCCGGTCCAGATTCTCAAGGATTTATGCACAAAAATATTCTTCAGCGCTTCGCTTCCCGTAGTGTCCCCAGCGTCTGAAGTGAAGCTCACGATCGTTGACCTGTCCTCGCGGACCAGGTTATAGCCCCAGCAGAGAATATCCGTCTTCCCGTCCGCCGTGCAGGACTCTACACGCTGTACCAGACTGCTGTCCGCATAATCATCGCCGTCCAGGAACAGCACATAGTCTCCGCTTGCTGCGGCCAGCCCTGTATTTCTGGCGGCACTGACCCCGCCATTAGGCGTGCGGATCAGCTTAGCCTGCAGAATGGGATGGCTTGCGAGCATCTCCTGGGCAACCTGAGCCGTACGGTCCCTGGAGCCGTCATCCACCAAAATCAGTTCGAACCGCTTCTCGCTCTGATCCAGGAGTGAGTTCAGCAGGGGCTCAACATAATGTTCTAAATTGTACATGGGAACTACAATGCTTAGGCTCATGCGGCCACTCCCTTCCTGAAGCAGTGATTTTACCTCGCGGTCTGCCTGGAGAAGATTTCCTTCAGCCCTTTTTTGTAGCCGTTAATGGCGGCGACATTCTTCTTAGGTTGCTCCCGGAGAATGAGGTAGAGCGTGGTCCAGACGAGAGCGAGATATCCGACAGGACCTGATTTCTTATCCTTCAGCAGATACACATGGTTCAGTACCCGGGTATAGGCCACATCTTCGAGGTTATCTCTGGAGGCTGGTGACTCATGATGCAGGAGCTTCAGTTCGGGATTGATATATAGGGGGCCGGATTTGCGGGCGATGCGTGACATGAGAATGTCCTCGCCGACGCTGTAGCTTTTGAGCCAGGGCACAGGTCCCAGATCCTTGATGGCCTCCTTCTTGAACGACATGTTGCAGCCATGCTGGAATTCGGTCTTGAAGATCTTCCTCGCCTTATGCCAATTGTACATGGAGCCTGCCTGGCCGCTTAGGGAGAGCTTGCCGCTGGATAAAGATTGCTGAAAAGACAGCAGGCAACGGATCGTGCCAAGGAAGCTGTTGTGCATCCCGATGGCAATGCCGCCAACCCCTGAGCAGTTGGGATAGTCGAGGTAGGTTTGGTTCAGCGTGGACAAGTAATGAGCGGGGATTTCGACGTCATCATCAAGGAACAGGATTTTATCCATAGTGGACAGCTCCACTGCCTTGATCCGGGACAGCCATAGCCCCCGGTCCGTCTTGCTGTGATAGATAAAGGGATAACCGCACGCGGTAAGTAATGTTTCGAACTCGCCCAGGACTTTTTCAGGTATGGCACCGTCATCTATAACGATAACCTCTATGGGGCAGGTCCGGCCTATGTCCTGATTAGTTATAGAATGAATGCACCGTGTCAGGTCCTGTACCCGATTCCTCGTGCAGATAACCACTGACAATCCTTGCATATACTCCACTCCCTTATCCAATTCTCCCATTCTATGTTTGATAATATAACTTGGGATTATAAGCTAACTTAAGCTTACTATTGGCAGAGAAAGGTTGTATATACTACTTTAGTTTACTTATTGAATATCACGGAGCAGGGAATGAAGGGCAAAAAAATGCCCTGATTTCATGTGGTGGTGCTGAATATTTTTGTCAGAGTAATTAGCAAAAATGGACCAGACGCGATGCATACTGAAGGCGGAGAAACGCTTAGTCAATAAAATCATATCAACAGAAAAAGGCCGTAGCACCTGAAAGGTGACCTACGGCCTTTTTTTGGCTTTTTTAATTGATTTCGATCGTTAATGAGCTGGCGAAAGTTGCTCCTGGTTCCAGGGCGATTACGCCTTCTTTGTCCTGCAGTTCGCCGTCGAACGTATCGCGGTCCGCAAATCCCTGCCAAGGTTCGATGCAGAGAAAAGGTGCATTCAGCTTCTGCCAGATGCCGAGATCCGGGAAGCCTTCAAAGGAGACGGCCACGCTTTTTGCGGTAAGCTTGCTCTTCAGCGTGATCTGCCGGGAGGCTACATTCTGGAAGACCAGCGCGTCGTCCTTGAACATCTCATGGGTTAATGGAAGGATGCGCCCGCCCTTCAGCACTGGCTCCGATTGGCCGCTGATCCGCAGGCCCGCACTATTCAGAAATTCCCGCTCCAGCGTCTCGGTCTCGGAGAACTCAAGTACATAGTCGCTGAAGCTTCCATTCTCATCCAGCGGGCAATTGAAAGCAGGGTGGGTGCCAAGCTGGAAGAAGATATCCTGCTGATCAATGTTCTCTACCCGGTAGTCCAGCTTAAGCGTGTTTTCATTCAGCGTGTATGTAATATACAGGTTGAATTGGAACGGATAGCTGGCGAGGGTATGCTCGCTGCTGGTGAGCCGGAATACCGCGCGGGACTCACTTGCTTCAACAACTGTGAACTCGCTGCGTCTGGCGAAGCCGTGATTGGCAAGCTTGTACGCCTGTCCTTGTACCTTGATCTCTCCGCTGCGGACGGCGCCGATGATGGGGAACAGGACCGGAGAACGGCCTGTCCAATAGGCGGCATCCCCGCTCCAGATATATTCGGTGCCTGTGTCCTTTCGGGTGAAGCTGACAAGCTCCGCCCCCAGGGTACTGATCTCAGCCTGTGCTGAGCTGCTGCGCAAAATGGTGTTCAAATGATTACGCCCCTTTCACAATGGTTGGCCAGCCCTGTCTGCTGCTGACTGCTGTTCATATTCTATCAAACTTCTGCCGAACCGATGTAACACATCGTGAACAATTCCAAAAAATAATTATTACAGTGTGTAAAATGACAATCAGGCGGAATGGTATAACATATATAGAAAGCAAAGATTCTGTATAAAACGGCCTTAAAAACGACAAGGTGAAAGTTACGGAGGGGAAGTTTGGAACTGGAGGAGCGGTAGCGTCCGCCTTTGTCTACGGATTTCCACCGCTAATAGCGGTATAAATCAAGAAATCTGTAGACAACAGCGGCCGGAAGTCCAAACATTCACCGTAGTGACGAATAACACCGATCGAACATCTTAAGCTCGTTTTATATAACTAAGCGTTCGAAGCGGAGGGATAGGGCCATGCAGCTGAAGCAAATATTCGTGAACGGTGAGAGATTGAAGAATACGATTGAGGCCTTTGCCGATTATGGGCGTACGGAGAATAATGGAGTGACCCGGCTGTCGCTGTCGGAGCAGGATGTGAAGGTGCGGAATTACTTCGCTGCGTGTTGTGAAGAACTGGGGATGACGGTCAAAGTAGATGATATGGGAACGATGTACGCGACGCTTGAAGGGACGGAAGCAGGTCCGCCTGTAGTGATCGGCTCCCATCTGGATACTGTAAAGAAAGGCGGCAGATTCGACGGGGTGCTCGGTGTTATCGCCGGACTTGAGGCGGTAAGAACCCTGGTTGATCATGGCATTACGCCACGCCTTCCAGTGACGGTCATGAATTTCACCAATGAGGAGGGTGCGCGCTTCGAGCCTTCCATGATGGCTTCCGGCGTGCTCTCCGGCAAGTTCGATAAGGCAGAGATGCTGAAGAAAAAGGACCCGGAAGGGACGACCTTCGAGGAAGCGCTGCTGGCGAGCGGATATGCGGGGGATGCCGTGAACCGGATCAAGGAAGCAACTGCTTATCTGGAGCTGCATATCGAACAAGGCCCCGTGCTGGAAAAAGAAAACCTCACCATCGGCCTGGTCGACTGCGTCGTCGGTATGGCCTGCTATGAGATTGAAGTGACGGGCGAATCCGACCATGCCGGGACCACGCCGATGGATATGCGCAAGGATGCGCTGTTCGCTGCCACCGACTTGATTACCGAGCTGCGCAGCAAGCTGGGGGTGCTCGATTCCGGGTTGGTCTTCACCATGGGCCGGATGAATGTGCTGCCTAATATCCATACGGTGATCCCGAACCAGGTGATCTTCACCGTTGAAGCCAGACACAAGGACATGGACATTGTCCGCACGGTAGAGGATATCATTGACGGCCTGCCTGAAGTGCTGCTGGGTTGTACGGTCTCGAAGACCAAGCTGTGGGGCCGTGATACCGTGTGGTTCGACCCTGAAATCTGCGCTTTGGTGGAGCAGGCGGCATCGACCCTAGGCTACTCCAGCAAAAAAATGGCCAGTGGTGCAGGGCATGATGCCCAATTCGTGGCCGGTTTCCTTCCGTCAGCCATGATCTTTGTGCCGAGCGTAAACGGAAAAAGTCACTGTGAGGAAGAACTCACCTCCTATGAGGAGTGCGAGCAAGGTGTAAATGTCGTACTGGAAACGGTGCTTTCTGTATTGGCTAAGCAATGAATGTGATGAAACATGACGCAGATATGAAGACGTAATGGAAACCTTATGTGAATAGCGGCACTTGGTTTCTTACCTGCTATATTTAGTTCAGTTCCAAAAGACACCGGCGACGGTGTCTTTTGTTGTCTGTTTGATTATGGTTTTGTCAGTTATACCAATGGTTACGGTGTTCAGGTATAGGGTTTTTACCCCCTGCATTGTGTTAAAACACAATCATGGCAGATAATGTTTTTCTTTTTACCTAAATTACAAAAAGAATTACTATGTTATCATTCTTTACATAAGAGGAATCACAACAGACGGGAGCGATGAACAATGATTATTGGAGTGCCTAAGGAAATTAAAAATAACGAAAATCGTGTCGCTATTACCCCTGCAGGAGTCGTAAGTCTGGTAGGTGACGGGCATCAAGTGCTGGTGGAGGCCGGAGCCGGATTAGGCAGCGGATTCCCGAATGAAGAGTATGCCGCAGCTGGCGCTGAACTGATCGCTGAAGCTGCTGCGGTATGGGCGGCTGCGGAAATGGTCATGAAGGTTAAAGAGCCGCTGGAAAGCGAATATGGCTACTTCCGTCCTGGACTCATCCTCTTCACCTACTTGCACCTGGCTCCAGAGCCGGCTCTGGCTACCGCCCTGAAGGACAAAGGCGTGTTCGCTATCGGATACGAAACGGTTGTCGACGGTCGCACACTGCCGCTGCTGACACCGATGAGTGAGGTAGCCGGGCGGATGTCCGTGCAGCTCGGCGCACAGTTCCTGCAGAAGAACTACGGCGGACAAGGCATTCTGCTCTCTGGGGTTCCCGGTGTCAACAGAGGCAAGGTCAGTATTATCGGCGGGGGTGTAGTGGGTACCAACGCAGCCAAGATGGCCATCGGCCTCGGCGCCGAAGTGACGATAGTTGACCTCAGCGCAGACAGGCTGCGCCAGCTGGATGACATTTTTGGCGCACAGATTACTACGCTGATCTCTAATCCTTACAACATTGCCAAGGCTGTAGCCGAAGCGGACCTGCTGGTAGGTGCGGTACTGATCCCCGGTGCGAAAGCGCCGAAGCTGGTTACTGAAGAAATGGTCAAGGCGATGAAGCCCGGCTCTGTCATTGTAGACGTAGCGATTGACCAGGGCGGAATCGTAGAAACGATTGACAGGGTAACTACTCATGATAACCCGGTATTTGAAAAATACGGTGTACTACACTACTCGGTAGCCAATATGCCGGGCGCTGTAGCCAAAACTTCGACCATGGCTTTAACCAATGTTACGGTTCCTTATGCGCTGCAAATTGCTAATAAAGGTGTGTTCAAGGCGATTGAAGACAATGCAGGCTTGAAGAGCGGCGTCAATGTAGCCAATGGCAAAATCACCTGCCAGGCCGTCGCAGAGGCTCTTGGGGAAGAGTACTACACGGTAGAGAAAGCAGTAGAGCAAGAGTTCACTCTGATCTAAAGCAAGAGAAGTAGCTATAGACAGAAATCGAGGGGTAACAACCATTCAGCAGTCCGGTGAGCAATCGCCGGGCTTTTTTTTGTTCTTTTATTCACGGGCCAGAAGACGCTTGGGGACCACCTCCCCAAAGCGTTTTTAATTTTGACCCTATTTTCAATATGCTATAATAGCTTCTGTTATTCGAGTTTATTTGTGGGAGGAAAAAGGATGTTAAAGTATGACTGTTTAATCGTTGATGATGAAGAAGCGCTATCAAAAAGCACCTGCAAATACTTTAATATGCTTGGCGTGAAAACCTTCTGGGTAGCTGATGAACAGGCATGCTTTGAATTTTTTACGCAAAATAAAGCTGATTTGATCCTGCTGGATATTAATTTAGGGCAACAATCATCCGGATTTGAAATATGTAAAAAACTGAGAAGTACTACCAATATCCCGATATTGTTTATAAGTGCACGAACAAGTGATGACGATGTGCTGCTTGCACTGAATATCGGTGGTGACGACTATATCCAAAAACCGTATGCACTCAGTATTATTTTGGCCAAGGTAAAAACGGTATTAAAAAGGTACAGGGGCGATGTTGATGTTTTAAGCTTTGGGAGTTTTACAATGGATCTAATCACGGAAAAGCTTATGAATGATGGTTGCGAAATTAAATTAAAGGCCATGGAATATAAGCTGCTAGCCTATTTAATCCAAAACAAAAATCGCCCGCTTGCTAAAGAAGAATTGTTCTCAAACGTTTGGAACGATGCGATTACGAGTGACGGAACTTTAAATGTCCACATTCGCAAACTGCGTGAAAAAATTGAAAAAAACCCTAATGAGCCACATTACATCAAGACGATATGGGGGACCGGCTATGCATTTGAAGCCGACTAGGGGTGGAAGATGAGCATCAAAAAGGTAACGTTTTTGGCTGTAGCCATTCTATTCATGGGCATTGGTGTCATTCTTTTTATTTTTCGCAGCTTAAATGAAGCAGGAATCGATGTTGTTGCTGTGAATGATATTACACAATCGCTTGCTGAACATTGGGGTAGTCAGGAGCAGTCAGAATTACCAAGCCGGCAATACGGACTGGAATATACTGTACTGGATAGCCGCGGCGATCTGGTTGGGGCCACAAGGCGTGGATTAAGTGAGGATATTGACTCTGCAATTCATAACCGGGATACGATTGTGGATATTACGCGAAATGGCACGGTTTTGGGGAAAGTAATTATTTTTAATAATACAAGCGAGCTATGGGAGAAATACAGGAACAACCTGCTTGTTTTTTTTGGAGTGATTATCATGTTTATCACTTTATTTTGTTTGATCTATGCAGTATATATCGACAGATCAATTTTCCGTCCGTTTCGTAAACTGCAGGCCTTTGCGCGTCATGTGGCAGAGGGCAAGCTGGACATGCCGCTCGAAATGGAAAAGGGCAATGGGTTCGGTGCATTCGCAGAAAGCTTTGACCTGATGAGAGAGGAACTTGCGAAAGCGCGTGAGAATGAAAGAATGGCGAATCAGAGCAAAAAGGAGCTGGTAGCGTCACTTAGCCATGATATAAAAACACCAGTCGCCTCGATTAAGGCTGTCTCCGAGGTTATGATTCTGAATTCGGTTATTGAGGATGACATCAATCAGCTGGAAGTGATTAATTCAAAAGCTGACCAGATCAATACACTGATCACGAATTTGTTCAATGCTACATTAGAAGAGTTACAGGAGCTGAATGTTACAGTAACGGAGGAGTCGAGTACAGTACTGGGGGATTTGATCCAAAATGTTGACTATTATAACAGAGCTGTTGTATCGTCTATCCCTGAATGCATTGTGCTTGTAGATCTGCTTCGTCTTCTGCAGGTCGTTGACAATGTGATAAGCAACTCCTATAAATACGCGGGTACATCCATAAGTGTATCGGCAAGCATCAAAGGACAATATCTGGAGATCGAGTTCAAAGACTATGGCCATGGGGTCTCCCCGGAGGAAATCCCACTTTTATTAAATAAATTCTATCGCGCCAAAAATGCGGTGGGCAAAAGCGGAACAGGGCTTGGCTTGTACATTGCAAAATACCTGATGAACAAAATGTCCGGAGATATCAATTGCAGGAATACGGATGGCGGTTTTGTGGTGATCTTAAGATTACATATCGCGTAAAAAGATTTTAGAATTGGTTAAGAACTGTCTAAAGACCCGTTAAGAATTTATACGCTAAGATAAGACTGTAAATAAAACTTTAACTGCTCCACATGCAGTAAGTTTTAACAGTCTTATTTTTATTAGGGGGCCAAATAATGAGTCAAGTAATGATCGCGACCGACAAGCTTAGCAAATCGTTCTCCAGCGGAGGCGTGCAGCAGCATGTTCTTAAAAATCTTGATTTGGAGATACTATCCGGGGATTTCACTGTCATCATGGGTTCATCCGGTGCGGGGAAATCCACGCTCATGTATGCCTTATCAGGTATGGATAAGCCGACGCTCGGCTCCATCACATACTTTGATCAGGAAATCGCAAAGCTGTCCAATGATAAGCTGGCGGTGTTCCGCAGATTAAATTGCGGATTTGTGTTTCAGCAAATGTTCCTGCTCGATAATATGAGTATACTCGACAATATTCTTGCCGCAGGACTGCTTGTCAGTAATGACAGAAAGGCCATTACAGCAAGGGCAAAAGAACTGCTTGCACAGGTGGGATTAACAGAAACGATTTGGAGTAAATTTCCTACCCAATTGTCCGGCGGAGAAGCGCAGCGTGCTGCGATTGTGCGTGCATTAATCAACCAGCCAAAGGTTGTTTTTGCCGATGAACCCACAGGCGCCCTTAACTCCGCGTCTGGTAAGGCAGTACTTGATGTGCTGACCGATCTTAACAGCAGGGGGCAAAGCATTATCATGGTTACCCATGATTTGAAATCCGCAAGAAGAGGAAACCGGATTTTATATATGCGTGACGGTGTTATTCATGGCATTTGCAACTTAGGCAAATACGTAAGCGGCGACAGGGAGCGGCACGGCAAGCTCCAGGCCTTCCTCACTGAAATGGGGTGGTAACGTTGCGGAAATTAGCTATGCTCAGCTTTGCGAATATACGAAAAACCAAAGGACACACGGTTTCACTATTGCTAATGTTCCTCATTGCCGGATTGCTGTTAAATGCGGGCTCGCTCGTGTTTGTGAATTTTGGCAGTTTTTTTGAAAAAGTCACCAAAGAGCTTAAGACCACTGATGTGTATTATATCATGCCAAGTCATTTATATAACGGAGAGGTAGATAAGTACATCAGAAATAATAAAAATGTATCAAACATGCAAAAAGAGGAAGTAATATGGGCTCAGGCATCCATTCCTTATAATGATGATACACGCGAGATTAGTTTTATTCTAAATGATGCAGATAAAGAACGTGATTTCTCTAAATGGAAATTTGTTGGCGAGCATTTACCACCTGATTCAATGTCGATTTATGTGCCGTATCTATTGAATATTGATGGTGGATACAAGCTGAATGACAAAGTTGAAATGAAATTTGATGATGCAGCCCTTACATTTACAATAAAAGGATTTACAGAAGATGCCTTCTTCAGTTCTCTTGATACTATAAATTTAGGAACTTATTTGCCCCATGAAACCTATGAAAAAGTTGTACAAAAGCTGGGTGACAAATATAGTGCAACTCTTATTTTTGCTGATCTTGATAAAGTAAATAATGAAGTTGAAACAGGGATAAGAGAATTAGTACAAACGGATCAAAAGGCGACTCTTGCTATGGTAGAAGATACCAGCACATTGTCCAGCTCGGATATAGAACTGTTGAGAACGTCCCGTACTTTTATGTCAAGTATGGTGTCGGTAATGGCGATGGCTTTCGCTTTTATTATCGCAATCGTATGCCTTATTGTGGTCCGGTTCAGAATTGGGAACAGCATAGAGGAAGATATGAGCAAAATCGGGTCTCTAAGGGCGATCGGGTATACCAGCAGACAAATTATATTGTCAATTGTAATGCAGTACATGCTTATTGCCTTGGTTGGCAGTATAGCAGGCATATCGTTATCCTATTTAACAACGCCAGTACTTTCTGATATTTTTGCACATCAATCCGGGCTCATGTGGGTGCAAGGCTTCGATGGAGCAATCAGCAGTATTATTCTAAGTGCAATTTTATTCGTTGTTATCATTGTCTCTTTCATTTCTTCGGGACGAATTCGTAAGCTTAATCCGATTGTAGCCTTAAGAGGCGGAATCACAACCCATAACTTCAGGAAAAATTATTTGCCGCTTCATAAGTCAATAGGCAGTCTGCCGGTTGTTCTCGGGTTTAAATCCATGCTGCAAAGCAGGAAGCACAGCTTCATGATTGGAGTTATCCTTGCTGCTGTATCTTTTGCCAGTACATTTGGTGCTGTGATGTTTTATAACACCGTCATTGATACACAGGCATTTGCAAAGACTCCCGGAATCGAACTTTTAAATGCGGTGGCTATTTTGAATTCGGATGCGGAACAACCAAAGCTTGTGGATAACATTAAAAACATGAAGAATGTAAGAAAAGTCCAGTATATAGATGAGTCCAAAGTTAAAATAGAGAACTATGATGTAACTGCTTATGTGATGGAGGATTTTTCTACAAAAGAAACGAATACCGTCTTTAAGGGCAGATATCCGCTCCACAGCAATGAAGTTGTACTTGCCGGTATCTTAGCGGATAAGATGGACAAAAAGATCGGTGACCGTGTAATGATAAAAGTCGGCGCTAAGCAGGCCGAATATATGATCACAGGCCTATCTCAAGGTGCGAATATGGGCGGAATGAATGCGTCTATAAGATGGGACGGCATCCTTAAGGTGAACCCGGACTTTAAACAGCAGAGCCTGCAAATCTATTTGAACAAAAATAGTAAAGCTGATGAATTTGTAAACAAGCTTGAAAGCGACTATGGAGATTCAATCGTAACATCAGTAGATATGGATAAAATTATGGACGATGGCATGGGCATGTACATATCGATTGTCTCGAAGCTTGGTATGGGTATGATGGTTATAACCATAGTTGTTGTGATTCTTGTTCTGTATTTTGTTATTATTTCATCGGTTATTCGTAAGAAACGTGAACTGGGTATACAAAAAGCGATTGGTTTTACAACCTTCCAGCTAATGAATCAGCTCTCGCTTGGGTTTTTGCCGCCTATCATTATAGGCGTATTGTTCGGAAGCGCAGCTGGACTTACCCTAACCAACCCACTCATGTCAGTGGCGATGCGTGCTATGGGGATTATGAAGGCACAATTTATTATCGCGACGTCGTGGATTAGTTTGTTTGGAGTGGCACTTGTCATTGTCTCTTACTGTACTTCGATGCTGATTACTTACCGCATTCGTAAAATATCCGCGTATGCTCTGGTAAGTGAGTAAGATACCCCTGAATATAGCAGTTTGAAATAGACGAGTAATACAAAGTTGGAAATACGATTTATGCCAGAAACGGGTGCCGTCCTTTAAAAACGGTACCCGTTTCTACTTGACCACCAGGCAACCATCCCCTATAGTCAGCCGCAAAGCTGCGGGATATAATGAAATCACTTATCGTACAAGATTTCGGCTATTCTTCAGGTTGGGGTGGGGACATTGACAGATTCAGAGCCATCATTTGATCGTTTTTTTGACAGTATGGAATCCCTGGCGGATACCCTCAGCGAATCGCTTCAGTCGCAGGTGACGATTGAGGACAGCAATCATCACGTGATCGGATACAGCTCCCACCAGTTCGAGAGCGATCCCGCGCGCATCTCCACTATTATCGGTAAGCGTGTGCCGAATACGGTCATCATCGGCTTGCGCAAAAAAGGCGTGATGCATCAGCTTGAGCACACCGCGCATCCGATCCGCATTCCGGCAGTCATGGAGGTAGGGCTTGGGCCAAGGCTGGCGATGTGCATCCGGCATCAACAGGAGATTCTCGGCTATATCTGGGTGGTGGACAGAGGCAATCTGGCCGAGGGGCATGCGGAACGCATTGTGGAGAAGGCTGCCGGGATTGCCGGGCGTTATCTGCTGAAGCAGCGCGGCTGGAAGACCAGGCAGGAGAAGGCGCATGAGGATTTCTTCTGGAAGCTGCTGACCTCGCATTACGAAACGGAATCGCGTATCCGCCAGGAGGCTGAAGGTTCTTCAATCCTGTTGCCGGAGAGCTATTATATCGGGGTGCTGGAGAGTGACAAGACGATCGACGACCGCTTTGTTCAGCGTTTCCGCCAACGGATGGAGGCGGGTGCCAATCAGCGCCTGCTGTTTCTGACTGCCGAGCATAACCGGCTAATTATTCTGTTTTCCTTTCTGTTTCCGGTAGAAGGAACAGAACTGTTATCTTCGTTCGTGCAGCACCTGCTGCAGGAGCTGAGCCGCAGCGAAAGCTGCGTTCTGACAGCAGGCTGCAGTCCGGGCTACCGGGAATATACTTCGGCTGCGGCTGCATACCGGGAAGCACTCACCATCCTGGAGATCAAAAAACTGCTGCCTTATCATGCCCATCACCTGCTGCTGTATGAAGATCTCGGCTTCTGGGCGTATATTCCGGCCATTCTGGAGCAGAAGCGCAGCCGGACGCGCAAGAGCTCGCTGCTCTCTCCACTGAAGGCGCATGACCGTGAACACAAAAGTGATTTGGTCAAAACCATTGCCGTCTATTTGACGCTGAACGGGAATCTTAAGGAATCTGCATCCTTTCTGCATATCCACACCAACACCCTGATGTACCGGCTGAACCGGATTGCTGAAATTACAGGCCGAAGCCTCAAGGAAACGGATTACCGCACTTCAATCTATCTGGATCTTCTGACGGAGGAGACCGCTCAGGTTAACGCCTGGTTTCAGGAGAGTTAAACTGCCGTGCACCAACCAAAGGCCCGACACGTACAATAACCTATCTATTGTGACAGGAAAGGGGAAATGGATAGTGGCCTTTGGATATGATAATCCAGGTTCGGGATTCGAACAGAAGATGAGGGAACGCATTATTGAAACAGCCATAGAGATGAATACTGGCGGTACAGACTTTTCCACATTTAAGAATTCCCGCTGCAACCCAAAATATTGGATACGTACGGAGAATGGAGGATTCCAGCTTCGCAGCGATGTCACCCCGTCGGCGGCAATCCAGGATATTTTTAGTAACGGACAGTTGTACGCTTTCGAATGTGCCATGGCGATGGTTATGATTCTCTACAAGGCGACCATTGATATGATCGGGGAAAATGCGTTTAATCAGCATTTTACGGACCTGTTCCTGTGGGATTGGAACTATGACAGCAATCTGCGGATGATCACTACCTTTGATCCGTCAGAAATGCAGCCGGGGGATGTCGTGTATTTCAAGAACCCGGACCATGACCCGGATAAGCCGGAATGGCAGGGGGAAAATACAGTGCTGCTCGGTAATGACAGCTACTATGGACACGGGCTGGGGATTAAAAGTGCGGAAGGCATCATTAGGTCCCTGAACCGCGAAAGAGTCCCGGGCAGCCGGACCTCGGCTTATCTCACGGATGAAGGACTTCACCCGGATTTTGCTTATCTGCAGACCTTGTCCAGCCGGTCGGTGCGGGGTTCGAAGGGCAGCGGCGATGCGCATCAGAGGATTTTCTCCAGAATTGGGGTCAAATCGTACATCACTAAATAGAAAAGGACGGGGCATCTGCCCCGCCTCAAAGGTATTTGCAACAGGCAGGCGGGCAGCAGCACCGGTGGCTATGCAATGAACATAACCAGCTTAGTCCCATGAAGGATTACTTGTTCTGCTGCTCCGTATTCGCCAGCTGTTCCTGGGCCAGACGAATCATTTCCCGAACCATGGACCCGCCAATTTTGCCGCCGATCTGACCGGCCGATTCTGTAGTCAGTGCTCCGTTGTTACCGTGCTGCAGAGGGACGCCCAGCTCTTTAGCCACTTCGTACTTCACGTCATCCGGTCGGTCCGGATTCACGGTATAGCCTTCCTGCTTCATCACATTGGCTTTTAAAGTCTGCATTCCCTGTTCCACTCCGGGCACCGCATATCTTCGGTTCCTTCTTGCCATCCTGACTCACTCCCCTGATGTCTTTGCCCTTAATTTGCCCGGAAGGACAACTGTTCATTCTGGCTACTTGTCGGAGCGGTATTTAAGCGGATGTTTTCCGACAATCTTTTTGAATACTGTACTAAAATAATGGGGATTCTCGTAGCCGACCCGTTCAGCAATTTCCATGACCTTGAGATCTGTGGAATGCAGCAGCTCCTTGGCCTTATCGATTCGGATTCTGGTAATGTAGTCCGTAAGGGTCTCGCCGGTTTCTTTTTTGAAGATCAGGCTGATGTAGTTGGGGGTCAGGTAGACCTCCTCGGCAATTCGTGCAATGGACAGCTCATGAGCGTACCCCTCCTGAACAATGGCTCTGATCCGGTTGATGGTTTTGCTGTTTCTGGAGGTGTTTTTCCCTGCCACATAAGTGCTGAGATCATAAAATAGCGAGAGCATATAGGCTTTTAGCGCGGATATATTCTTCTGCTTGTAGAGTGTGTCCATGATGGTCAGCCGGTCCTGCAGCACCTGCTCGATGTCCTCATCCAGCTCATAAAGGGCGCTTGCAGACGTAAAAATCATCTCGGCGCAGATGCTCTGCACATAATCGATTTGCAGCTTGGGGGCGGCCACCCGGTCGAAGAGCTTCTCCAGCAGTTCCATGACTTCTTCGGTATGGCCCGCCTTCAGCTCATTCATCAGCCTCGCATGGAATTTATAAAAAAAGGTGCTCTGCAATGTCTCCGTAGCGGACTGAATATCCTTGATATCCAGAATGGAACCATGGCCAGTATAAAAGGTATGCACCAGCGCGGCCAGCGCATCCTTATAGGAGTCCTCAAGCTCACTTGCGGTGGGGCAAGCCCGGCCTATGCCTACGGACGCGTCCAGCCGCAGATATTGCTGAATGCTGCCCATGATTTTTTCACAGAGGCTTGCGATGCCGCCAGTGTGGGAAGAAGCAGACGTATCCGGGCAGAAGATGATGATGAATTCATTTTCGCTGGCGACAAAAGAGATTCCGCCGGGCGGACTCTCCAGACATTCGGTGATGATGTTCTGGATCGCAAAATACAGCAGCTGCTTATTTTCCTCCGAGAATTTGCCGACCGCGGTCTCATAATCATCCAGCTGGAGCACGCCTGCCGTCAGGACATCCCCCTGTTCAAAGGGAAGCCGGAAATCACTGATCTTCTCCCAGAGCTCCCGTTCATCCCGGTATAGTCCCCCCACCCAGTTCCGGAGGAATTTCTCGCGGATCAGCGGCATGTGGTTCTCTACTTGCTTCTTCAACTGCTCGACATTCATCTGGTGGTCTTTCTCCTGACGCAGCCGGTTGACGACTTCATGAAAGACCTCCCGCAGCTCGGGCAATTTGACTGGCTTCAGAATATACCCCTCGGCATTGACCTTCAGGGCAGTTTGGGCATAGGAGAAATCCTGGGCGCCGCTGATAATAATGATTCGGGTCCGGCAATTCCCGGCCTTCAGCTTCTCTGCCACCTCCAGGCCCCCCAGCATGGGCATCATAATATCCGTGAATAAAATATCAGGCTGAAGCTCCATACATAACTCATAAGCCTCCTGCCCGTCTGAGGCCTCACCGATGATCTCGATGCCGAACTCCTCCTGCCAGTTGAATACATGGATCAGACTTCTGCGGATAAACGGCTCATCATCCGCTACGATCATCGTCAACATCTTCCATCACCTCGTTCCATGTAGTCACAACCGGAAACCGGACTAGGGCCAGGAGGCCGCTCTGGTCTTCGGTATTGGCATAATACCGGATGCCGTAAGATTCGCCGAAAAACTGCTGGATTCGGGTATGCACATTACGGATGCCGTAGGATTGATTCCCCGGATGCTGATCCGTCAGCAACTGATTCAGCCGCTCTGGATCTGCACCTGCCCCATCGTCAAAGACGGACACACAGAGAAGGTCTCCAGACCGCTCCACCCGGATGCGGATTTTGCCTTTTCCCCGCCGCTTCTGGATTCCATGGATAATGGAGTTCTCTACGAGCGGCTGAAGACTGAGCTTGACTACCAGACATTCCTCCAGCACCCGGGGGTCGGTCTCCTCCAGCTCATACTCCAGCTTATCCTGGAAGCGGAACTGCTGAATCTGCAGGTAGCTGTCCACCTGCCGCAGCTCATCGCGCAGCGGGATAATATTCCGGCCTTTGCTCAGGCTGTAGCGGAAGAAGTCGGACAGCGAGGTTACCATATTGCTGATCTCGGGAATGCCATGATTGATGGCAATCCAGTTGATTGAATCCAGCGTGTTATATAGGAAATGCGGATTGATCTGAGCCTGAAGGGTTTTAAGCTCGGCTTCTTTTTTGCGTAATTCGGTCACATAGAGCTTATCGATCAGCGCTTTGATCTGCTGCAGCAGCTTATTGTAGCGGTTGAACAAATAGGAAAATTCGTCTTTGCGCCGGTAGCGGATAATGATATTGAAGTTGCCGCTCTCGGCATGGGACATGGACTGAATGAATTTGCGGATGGGAGCGGAGATATTCTCCGACAACAGCAGAGCCATCATGAGTGAGATCAGCATACAGATACCGATGACGATGTACATGACACGCTGAAAGGAGGCTAGCTCTCCATTAAGCTCGCTCACGGGTGAGAAGGAAAGAATCGTCCAGCCGGTTTCCGGTATTTGGGTATAGGAGACCAGCATCTTCTCTCCCCCGATCACCTGACGGAAGGAATGGAGGGTGCCGCTGCTGCCTTCAGGGAACTTCATGTAGCGGTAATAATCTTGGGTACTGATGTTCTGTCCAAGGAGTGACGTGTCCGGGCTGACTGCAATTGTTCCGGTCTGGTCGGCGATGTAAATCCGGCTGCCTGCCGTAGGTTTGTAGTGTTCCAGCAGATTATCGAATTCTGTCACGGGAATATCAATGGTAAGGAGGCCTACATAGGGCAGTTGGGCATGCCGGATGCCAAACAGGCGCTTTGCAAATTTAAGGGTGAACTTGGAATCCAGGGAGCTGAGCCCAACCACCGTGAAGTCGGATTTGGCCGGAATGCCCAAATACCACGGCTTCAGTGAAATCTGGTCGATATTAAACACCCGTCTTGAGAAATTATACTGCGTATATTCCGGACGGTTCAGCATATATAGCATAGGGACGAAGCTGCTTCCGGAGGTTCCGCTGCCGGGAAAGCTCTCCAGGATTCTGCTCAGCGCAGCCAGCTCATTAATAATTCCTGTGCTGTCTGTCGGTCGGTTGGCGGAGATCAGGTCGGCGAACTCCGTATTGAGGTATAGAGAAATCATGGATTGATCCGCAGCGGCGAAACGCTGAGCAAGATTATCCTGAACCAGATTCAGGTTGTTTTCGATTGATGTATTGACATTGCGGGTGATAATATCCGCTGATTTGTTATATACCGTAACGGAGATAATGGTGGTCGGTAGAAGGACGAGAAAGAGGAAGTAGAGGATAAGTCTGCTGCGGATGCTGAAGTTGTATAAGAAGAGGGTTTTGGACAGAGTATCGAATAATTTCTTCATCTGAGCCCCCTTCACACTGCGGATAATCTTCGCTTGCCATTTAACGGGTATTAATGGAAAATACCATTCAATAGATGGTATACATTGTAAAACGGGCGCGTTACGCTGTCAACGCAGGAGGTGAGGGATGAAACGGCTGTTATTCTATATCTTCGGCCTGTTGCTATGCGGGCTTATCGTATATGCCATCGCCTATGACCGTCCGCTGCTGGTGGAGTTTAATTCAGAGCTGGTACCTGAGGCGGCTCCCCCGGTTCAAGTACGGATTGCGCTGTACGACTGGACAGAGAATCTGGAGGTGAAGAACGCGATCCGGAAATTTAATCAGAGCAATCCGGACCATATTGAAATTGTAATGATGAATCTGTCCACGGATGCCTACGATGACACGCTCAACATGCTGATGACTTCGGGTCAGGGGCCGGATGTGTTCAGCGTGGATAACAGTTGGCTGGCTACCTATGTGAACAAGGGGTATCTGGCCAATCTGAACTCTTATCTGGACCCTGCGGATCTGAACAGATTTCCAAAGTGGGCTAGAGATTACGCACGCAGCTCTCTGTTTAAGGGAGGGATCTATTTCCTGCCCTCCAGTATTGAGACCGTGCGCCTGATCTATAATAAGCAGCTATTCCAGAGCGCCGGACTGGATGCGGAGCATCCGCCTGTCACCTTCGCTGAAGTGAAGCAGGCTGCGGCCAGGATTAGCCGCGCCGGGGTCGGCGTGAACAAATACGGCTTCGCGCTGGCCGCCGGAGACAGCCAGGACAGTCTGCAGACGGGGCTGGAAATGTCCAATACCTACAGCGGGGTGTATCTCTATAATTACCAGACCGGACGTTATGATCTGAGTGTATATGCTACCTGGCTGCAAATGCTGCTGGATATGAAAGCAGAGGGCAGCCTGTATCCCGGAGAGACTCTGCTGAAGCGGAACGGTGCGCTCAGGCAGTTCGCCGACGGCAACATCGGCATGATGTATGCAACCAGCAAAGATTATGTGAAATTGCAGGAATATATGCCTAAGGATGATTGGGGGGTGGCTCTGCCGCCTGTAATGACTTCGGCGAAGAAGGGCAGCGGCGCGCTTATGATGATTCCGCATTCGCCGCTGGCGGTAAACAGCAGCGCACCTGACTTGGAAGCGGCGGTGAAGGTATGGAAGTTTCTCCAGTCTGAAGCTTTTCTGACCATTCTGTTCCAGCAGGCCTTGGCCCTGCCGGTGGTAGACGGGATCGCAGATCTTCCGGGCCTGGTTCCGGGGCTGGGCCATTTCAAGGAGTTTTACCCGACGGCTGAGGAGTCCATTTATCCGCTGGCTCCGCAGATTATGGACCAGTACGATCCGAATACCGTCTCGGTGGAACCCCGGGACTCGGGCGACCGGCCCCGTATGCAGCTCTATCTACAGATCCTTTCCGGCGGCATTAGCGTGGGCGAAGGCCTGCGCGCGGAAAGTGACCGGCTGAATCAGATGCTGGATATTGCGGCTACCGGTTATTCTTTTAAACGTGAGGAGTACATGTATCCGAATTTCAATCCCCGCACTCCTTTGCAGGGGGAGAGCCAGTTGAGCGCGGGAAGGAGTAGGAGGGGAACAACTATTATTTCTGATACAGGAAAGGACTGCTTCTAGAGGCCGTATTAATATGGCCCGGAGACAGTCCTCTTTGCTTCGTCCCTAAGAAAATCCGCACCGCCCGATTATTGATACTTGTCCACTTGGAGCCCGTGCTGCTGTCTCTGGTCGCCTAGTGGGATAGACAGGTTGTGCATAAGCTTACAGTTCTTACGTCCACACCGCATGTAAGCCGTTCGAATATTACTATATAAATCACTTTTTGTGCTGCTAGAGTTCCTGGGAGAATTATTGGAAGCCATTAAGCAGTGCCAGCAGAGATGTGAAATCCAAGGAAAAGAAAAAGGAGAATGAAGAAATGACCTTTTTATCAACGGGCCCCATTGAAAACAATGCGGTCAGTGGTGCAAGACCCACGCAGTCAGTGACAGTCCGGATTGACAACCGGAGTGATTCAGAAGCCTCTATAGTCTCGATTCAAGGCTACTATATGAGTGGTGGTGTACGGAATTTGTATGTCAGCCAATCCTTGAATCTGGCTGCTAATCAAGTAGTAACAAACAGCTATTTTGCTGATTTGGATGCATTTGAGTTTCTCTTCACAACATCAAGTCCAAGCCCGGCAGATGATCCTGTACAGATCTCATTCTGGGGGAAGAGCAGCACGGGGCAATTAGTGGCTGCGCATCGTCTGGTATCCTCTGAATTGCTGGGAGAAGTCACGGGGATCACCGGTGCTACCGGTGCGACTGGAGCAACCGGTGAAACGGGAGCCACTGGGGTTGCAGGAGTAACAGGAGCGACCGGGGTAACCGGAGCCACTGGAGCCACTGGAGCTACAGGTGTGACAGGAGCGACAGGAGAAACCGGAGCCTCTGGAGCAACAGGTGTGACAGGAGCGACTGGTGAAACCGGAGCCACTGGGGTTGCAGGTGTGACAGGAGCGACAGGTGAAACGGGAGCCGCTGGAGCTACCGGAGCTACAGGAGCGACTGGTGAAACCGGAGCCGCTGGAGCAACAGGCGAGACAGGAGCGACCGGGGTAACGGGAGCAATTGGAGCTACAGGTGTGACAGGAGCGACAGGTGAAACTGGAGCCACTGGGGTTGCAGGTGTGACGGGAGCGACTGGTGTAACGGGAGCCACTGGAGCTACGGGTGTGACAGGTGCGACAGGTGAAACCGGAGCCACTGGAGCTACAGGTGTGACAGGAGCGACAGGTGAAACGGGAGCCACTGGAGCTACGGGCGTGACAGGAGCGACCGGAGAAACCGGAGCCACTGGGGTTGCAGGCGTGACAGGAGCGACCGGGGTAACGGGAGCCACTGGAGCTACGGGTGTGACAGGTGCGACAGGTGAATCCGGAGCCACTGGAGCTACGGGTGTGACAGGAGCGACTGGTGAAACCGGAGCCACTGGGGTTGCAGGCGTGACAGGAGCGACCGGGGTAACGGGAGCCACTGGAGCTGCGGGCGTGACAGGAGCGACTGGTGAAACCGGAGCAACTGGGGTTGCAGGTGTGACAGGAGCGACCGGGGTAACGGGAGCTACAGGCGTGACAGGAGCGACTGGTGAAACCGGAGCAACTGGGGTTGCAGGTGTGACAGGAGCGACCGGAGAAACCGGAGCAACTGGGGTTGCAGGTGTGACGGGAGCGACCGGGGTAACGGGAGCCACTGGAGCTACAGGCGTGACAGGAGCGACAGGAGAAACCGGAGCCACTGGAGCTACAGGCGTGACAGGAGTGACCGGGGTAACGGGAGCCACTGGAGCTACGGGTGTGACAGGAGCGACTGGTGAAACCGGAGCCACTGGAGCTACAGGCGTGACAGGAGCGACTGGTGAAACCGGAGCAACTGGGGTTGCAGGCGTGACAGGAGCGACTGGTGAAACCGGAGCCACTGGGGTTGCAGGCGTGACAGGAGCGACCGGGGTAACGGGAGCCACTGGAGCTACGGGTGTGACAGGTGCGACCGGGGTAACGGGAGCCACTGGAGCTACGGGTTTGACAGGAGCGACAGGTGAAACGGGAGCCACTGGAGCTACAGGTGTGACAGGAGCGACCGGGGTAACCGGAGCCACTGGAGCTACAGGCGTGACAGGAGCGACCGGGGTAACGGGAGCCACTGGAGCTACGGGTGTGACAGGGGCGACTGGGGTAACCGGAGCCACTGGAGCTACGGGTGTGACAGGAGCGACTGGTGAAACCGGAGCCACTGGAGCTACAGGTGTGACAGGAGCGACTGGTGAAACCGGAGCAGCTGGAGCTACAGGCGTGACAGGAGCGACCGGGGTAACGGGAGCCACTGGAGCTACAGGCGTGACGGGAGCGACTGGTGAAACCGGAGCAACTGGGGTTGCGGGTGTGACAGGAGCGACCGGGGTAACGGGAGCCACTGGAGCTACGGGTGTGACAGGTGCGACAGGTGAAACCGGAGCCACTGGAGCTACGGGCGTGACAGGAGCGACCGGTGAAACCGGAGCCACTGGGGTTGCGGGTGTGACAGGAGCGACAGGTGAAACTGGAGCCACTGGAGCTACGGGTGTGACAGGAGCGACCGGAGAAACCGGAGCAACTGGGGTTGCAGGCGTGACAGGAGCGACCGGGGTAACGGGAGCCACTGGAGCTACGGGTGTGACAGGAGCGACTGGTGAAACCGGAGCAACTGGGGTTGCAGGCGTGACAGGAGCGACCGGGGTAACGGGAGCCACTGGAGCTACGGGTGTGACAGGAGCGACCGGAGTAACGGGAGCCACTGGAGCCACTGGGCCAAATGTTGCAGCGGAAGGGTTCTCTGGGCTTCTGCCAACATTTTCAACCAGTGCAAGTACTCAGCTTGCCGGCTGGACGGTGACGTCACCGTATTACGACAGCGCCTCGTTTAACGAAACAACGGGGAACTACACGGTCCCGGTTACGGGCCGGTACTCTTTTGAAGCTACCATTAACTACTCTACCACTGCAGCCATTTCGGTTGCGTTAGGGGCGGGGATCAACCCGGCATTTGTGATCCGGAGAACTTCTCCTGTGACTACAGATTTGGTAACCGGACTGTTCCCTCTGCTGAATGTGAACATTGCCCTGCTGTTGACCCTGAGAACGATCTTGGGCAACGGTACAGTCACCTTGACGGGTGAGTTTGATCTGACAGCAGGAGATGTGATCGGCCTCTTCTATGAGGCGGATGGTTTAACGGTTCCGCTTAATCTGGGAGGCGCCTCCTCGGGCGTGATCTGGTCCGTCCACAGATTTATCTAATGCTGTCATAAGAAGAACTGAGTTATTAGCTGCAGCCAAAAGGGGCCGACATCCATGGGGTGAAGGCCTCTTTTTTGAAAGATAAGAATGTATATGTTTCTCGCTATAAATTATCCTTCTCTTTCTCGCTGAAACGGATGCCGTCCTTATAAGGACAGTGTAGCCGTCGTTTCCACTTGCCTGGAAGCAGCTATCACCAAACTCTGTAGATTATCGAACTTTTATTATAGATGACCTTATTTAGCATCTGCCGCTCTCCGGGTACACTTGAAACATGGAAAAGAGAGACTGCTGAAGGAATCAGGAGGCGTAAGCGATGATCACTCATGAGAAAAGAAACGCGCTGGACACCGGGCAGCGGTTGCCAGTGCGGATACATGCGAAAAGAAGCTCCATGCTGGGGCATTTGCTGAAGCACAAGGTGCTGCTGCTGATGCTGCTGCCGGGTGTGATTTTCCTGCTCATTAACAACTACCTGCCGATGTTCGGGATCATCATAGCCTTCAAAAATATTAACTACGTAGACGGGATACTCGGAAGCCCATGGGTGGGGATGGATAATTTCAAGTTTCTGTTCGCCACATCGGATGCCTGGATCATTACCCGTAATACGGTGCTGTACAATTTTGTGTTCATCATTCTCAACCTGGTGATAGCGGTATCCATCGCGATTGCCCTGAATGAGCTGAAGAATAAGCTGGCCGCCAAATTTTATCAGAGTATTATGTTCTTTCCGTATTTCCTGTCGATGGTGGTGGTGAGCTACCTCGTGTTCGCTTTTCTGAATGTTGAATACGGTTTCATGAACAAAGGCATTCTGGCGATGTTTGGGCTGAATGAGCTGAACTGGTATTCCGAGCCAAAGTATTGGCCGTTTATTCTGCCGCTGATCAACCTCTGGAAAGGCGTAGGGTATGGCTGCGTCATATACCTTGCGGCGATTATCGGCATTGACAACGAATATTATGAAGCCGCGCTGATCGACGGGGCCAGCAAATGGAAGCAGATCCTCCATATTACGATCCCGCTCATCCGCCCGGTCATCATCATCACCACTATTCTGGCCATCGGCGGGATTTTCCGCTCCGACTTCGGGCTCTTCTACCAGACCACACTGAACTCCGGGGCGCTGTATCCGACGACACTCGTCATTGATACCTACGTCTATAACGCATTGATCAATATGGGCAACCTGGGCATGTCCGCCGCAGCGGGTCTATACCAATCCATCGTCGGCTTCTTCCTGGTCCTGGGCTCGAACTGGATCGTACGCAAGGTCGACAAGGACCAGGCTGTTTTTTAACACTATGAAAGGTGAGAGTACGGAGGTGAAGTTTGAAACTGCAGGAGCGATAGCGACCGCCTGAAAGCTTTCCGTAGGAAAGCTGGCTTCGTAAGCATAAGCAAGGTTTGGATTTCTACCGCAAGCAGCGGTTTCAAATCAGAGAAAACCAAAATAACAGCGGCCGGAAGTCCAAACATTCACCGCAGTTACGAACAACACCTTTGGAGAGGGATTTTGAAGAAAAGGGGGATGGAACCGGTGACCAATAATGAAATATCCCGGCCGACGAATGTGATACTCCATATAATTTTTATCATCCTGTCGATCACCTGTCTGCTGCCGATTGTGCTGGTGTTCATGATCTCAATTACCGACTACGATTCCATTGTGCTGAACGGGTATCAATTTTTCCCCGAGAAGTTCAGTCTGGAGGCATATGCTTATATCTTTAAGGACTATACCGTCATTGTAAAAGCCTACGGCGTGTCGTTCTTCGTAACCATTGCCGGCACGCTGCTCAGCGTATTTATCTCTTCGTTGTATGCCTATCCGCTCTCGCGGACGGACTTCCGGTACAGAGGGTTCTTCGCCTTCCTGATCTTCTTCACCATGCTGTTCGGCGGCGGGCTGGTGCCCTGGTATATGGTCTACACCCAGGTGCTGGATCTGAAGAACTCCATCTGGTCCCTGGTTATTCCGATGCTGCTGTCCCC
Source organism: Paenibacillus sp. P32E (assembly GCF_001909085.1). Classification (NCBI taxonomy): domain Bacteria; kingdom Bacillati; phylum Bacillota; class Bacilli; order Caryophanales; family Paenibacillaceae; genus Paenibacillus; species Paenibacillus sp. P32E. The sequence goes on from NZ_LVYY01000077.1 coordinate 175,188, forward strand.
GTTCAATGTGCTGATTATGAAGACCTATTTCCAGATGAGTGTCCCGCCCGCGCTGATTGAAGCCTCCAAGATTGACGGTGCCGGTGAGCTGCGGACGTTCTTCCAGATTGTGTTCCCGCTGTCACTGCCGGTGTTCGCTACGATCGGTCTGTTCAACACCCTGCATTACTGGAATGACTGGTTCAACAGCATGATCTTCATTACGGACACAGACCTCTATTCCCTGCAGTACCTGATGTACAAAATGATCTCCCAGGCGGACTACCTGAGCCGCAACGGGGCTTTGATTCAAGGCTCGGCGACGGAGCTGGCGAAACTGCCGGGTGAAACCATCCGCATGGCTATGGCACTGATCGGCATTGGCCCGATTGTGCTGGCCTATCCATTCTTCCAGCGGTATTTTATCAAAGGGTTGACGCTGGGCTCCATTAAAGGCTAACCTCGGATTCATCCGATTAGCATATATTGACCATCAAGGGGAGGAAACAAGCTATGGCAGGAAAAAAGGGCACGGGTCTACTGCTTTCACTTGTACTGCTGATAGGACTTTCACTAAGCGGATGCGGGGGCAATAACAGCAACAGCGGAGCTGAGCCGACCGGGACAAAGGTGGATAGCACCACCGCACCAGCCGCCTCGGATACAGCTACAGCCACAGCCACTGAAAAGACAAATGTGCTGGAGCAAGTGGAGCTATCGCTCTATCTGCCTGGCGGGCCGGATAAGGATGTAGCCTCCGTAGAACAGGCGATCAATGATTATCTGAAGGATAAGATTAACGCCACGATCAAGATCAATCAGCTTAGCTGGGATAAACCGGCAGACAAGGTGAATCTGATGATCCAGTCCGGCGAAGTATTCGACATGGTCTACACCTGGAACTTCATGACCAATGCCGCCAAGGGCGCTTATCTGCCGCTCGAAGAGCTGCTGGACACCTACGCTAAGGAGACCAAAGCACAGATTAATCCGGCTTACCTGCAGGCCGCTACCGTCAACGGACATTTGTATGCGGTTCCAACCGAGAAGGAACTGGGCCAGTCGGTAGGCTTTGCTTTTGACAAGGCGATTGTCGACAAGTACGGGTTCGATGTGAACAGCATCGCGAAGCTTGAGGATATTGAACCGATGCTGAAGACGATTAAGGAGAAAGAACCGGGCATCACACCGCTCTTTATGAACCATACCGACAGTCTGAACTGGTTCACCGTGTACCCCGAAAGCGAGGACCTCGATGGCAGTAATGAAATTCCGACGCTGCTCGATTACAAGACGATGAAGGTTTTTAACGAATATGATACTCCAGAGATACTCGCACGGCTAAAGCTGATCCGGGAATGGTACAAAGCGGGCTATATCAACAAGAATGGCGCTACGGACAAAACAGAGCTGAAGGATGCCGTGAAAAGCGGCAAGGCCTGGTTCACCTACGGCAATATGAATCCAACGTCCACCAATGACTGGACCCGTCTCGCGGAGAAACCGATGATCATCAAAACCCTCCTGCCGGTACAGGTCAGCACGAAAAGCCTGCAGGGCTCCATGCTCGCCATCTCCAGAACCTCCAAAAACCCGGAGCGGGCCATGATGTTCATGAACCTGATTCATACCGATCCCGTCCTGTATAACCTGTTAACCTTCGGGATTGAAGGCAAGCATTATAAGAAGGTAGGCGACAACACGGTTGAATTTATTCCGGACAGCGGCTACAACTCTGTATCCTCGTGGATGATCGGGAATGTGCTGCTGAACTACCTGAACAAGGATGAAGATCCCAAACGCGTGCAGCTCTATACCGACTGGAATAAAAACTCCAAGGTATCCCCGGTGATCGGATTTGTCTTTGACTCAACCAAGGTACAGTCGCAGATCGGAGCGCTGATCAACATTACGAAGCAATATAAGAATACCCTCTATTCCGGGGAAAAAGATCCTGAGCCGATCCTGAAGGAAATGAACAGCAAGCTGAAGGCCGCTGGACTGGATGCCGTGATAAGCGAAATTCAGTCGCAAATGGATGCATTTTTGGCCGCCAAATAAGATGTTGAATGATTAGCAGACCCGATATCCGGTAAAGTTCGGCCGCCTCCCTGATTCTTACTGTCAGTTTGCAGCGGCCGCTTGCCAGGATGTCGGGTATTCCTATTCGCAAAAGTTAGCAGTTGGGGGCCCTGTTTCTATTCTGAATAGAAGAGGGTGTTAATGTGCGAATGTATAAAAATATAGCGTTACTGTCTCTTGTGTTCTGTGTGCTGACGACGGTTTTGATGCCAAATGATCATAGCGTTTCCGCTGATCCTCCAGGGATAGCAGCGATAGAACAGCAAATTTCGGGTCCTGTGGTGAAAGTAAAACAAGAGTCTGGCTCAAGTAGAGCCTCCAAGGCTTCGCTGCCGGTGACCGCCACAACCGCCACCTATAATCCATCGGGCTTGCTGTGGCAGGTAGGCGAGCCGGACGACAGCTCTGCTGAATTTACAGTTTACAATAATGTGTATAACGATTTTGCCCTGCCTCTTCCAGCTTGCAGCTATAATACGATCCCCAAAGGAATGAAGGCCGATGTCAATGGAACGATGAATTTTACGTTTGAATTGGCGGCGGTTCCCCAGTATGGAGCCGAGCTCAGCTTCAAGGTGATTGATGCAAGCACCGCGATTCCCCAGCTTGCCGTGTTCACAAATGGCCTCATGAGCGGATTGATTCAAATCACAGGTCTGAATAACGGCGAAACCTCTCTGGAGCATACCTGGAAACAAACCTACAGACTGTATATTCCCAAAGAGCAGCTTCATATTGGCTCAAACGTGCTTAAGCTGGTGGTCGACCGCGGACTGTATGCGGACCCCCAGGCTCCCGGTTATAACGGAGACTCCTATTTATGGTTCGAATGGGATTATATCAAGCTGAAATCCCGGCCTCAGCAGGCGGATGAACCGATACATGGGCGGTATGTACATCTGGGAACTACGCTTGCCGCAAATACCTTCAAATATGATGAGAACGCGATCCGCCATCTGGCGCCCATGACCAAATGGATGGGCATCGCCTACAGCGGCAATTGGATGCGCGCCTCCTTCTGGTCGGATACGAGCGCAGGCTGGGACCCGCAGGGGCGGAACTATCTGGCGACGATGCGTGATCTGAACCTTACGCCAATGGTCAATATTATCGGAGGCAACTGGAAGAACAATGCGGATCTGGCGGGCGGTACGATCAGCACGGCTTTGAGGAGTTATTATGCCGCTTTTGTCAGTAAATTCGGGGATTTGTACCAATACGCGGAGACAGGCAACGAACCCGGATTATTCGGCTGGTCCCGGGCATCCATATTGGCCATTCATGAGCTGATGGATGAGGAGCGCCAGACCAACACCCAGCCCTATCTGAAAATTGTGGCGCCCGGCTGGGCCTATTGGCCATATAACGGAATTCCTGACGGGTGGGAGCGGGACGCTGCCCAGCGCGAAGAAATTGAAGCGCTTTCAGATGTGACGAACGGCCACAGCTATGGCGGAACCGGTGTCCAGCCGCTGCCGGGCGGCAGCTTGTATGAGAATCTGCAGGTGTATCATGAAGCGGATGAGGGCTTTGGCAAAGAGATGGCCATGAGTGAAACCGGCAGCAATGACAATCATTCCGACAGTACGAAATACGGCACCTATGCGTACAGGTTCGCTTCCGCCTTTGACCGGGAGCTTCGCGGAGATATCGGCTATGTCGATCATATCATGCAGCATGCGGCCTTCTTCAATGACGGGACCGAGTTCGGATTATTTGATTCCGCGATCAACTGGAATACACACCGCTTCGAGGATACGGTAGCTGTAGCCGCGAACAGTAATGAGCTTGGTGAAACGCGGCTGAAGACGTTCCGCAGGCTGGCCGCTGCGTATGCCACCCACGGGCGCCCGCTCAGCTACGAGATCCTGAATCCATCTGAACTGAATGAGAAAAAAGCGTATTTCCGCGCGGTTGATACCTCAGCGCTGGGCACCTCGGCCATAGGGGCTTCTGCAGACAAAATTCTGCTGAATTTCGTGAACTTTGAGACGCAGCCCGTGACGATGCAGGTGAGGGTCACCATGCCCGGCAGCGGGCAGTATGCCGGAGAACGGTTTGGACCGGGCGATACCTATGCCGCCGCCCACTCCAATGTCCAGCTTACGGCAGCGCCGGACCTTACGCTCTCGGTTACCCTGGGCGCTGGTGAAACCGTCCAGTATATTCTCGATGAGCTAGAGACCACTTCGCCAACGGCTCCAACCAGTCCGGCCGCGGTGGCAGTAAGCCATGAGCAGGTGAAGGTGACCTGGAATGCCTCGACCGACAACGACAGGGTTGTCAGCTACAATGTGTACCGGGATGATAGAGCAGAACCGGTGATGACCGTTCCGGGCCGGATTACGTTTTACAATGACTACACGGTAGCTCCTGAGACCGTATATAGCTACAGGGTTCAGGCCGTGGATGATTTCGGCAACGTCTCGCCGTTGACCGCAGCCGTATCCGCAACCACACTGCCGATGCCGATTACGCCGCATGTGGCTGGAGATCCAACCAAATTCGAGGCCGAAGCCACGTCCTTTGCCCCGCCGCTCAAAATCGGCTACTACAGCAGCGCTTCTGGAGGAAGGGTTGTGGAGCAGACCCATGCCGGCGGATTGACGATTCAGGGATTCTATTCCGAGAGCGGCGGAAGCTACACTTTAACTATTGCATACGCTTCCAATCAGGAGTCGAAGAAAAATATCCTCATTAACGGACAAAAGCAAACGACCGTGACGCTGCCGTCCACCGGAAGCTGGAACAGCAACTTTACCGCGAGGCAATATGGCATTACGCTCCAGCCGGGGTATAACATGATCAGCTTTACCTCCGCCGGAAACGGCGCTAACCTCGATTATTTCAAGCTTGAGGAAGGCGCATATGTTCCGGTCTCGGCCTGGTATACCGCAGAGCATAATCATCCTTATATCGACTATACCGGATTTACGACCGCTTCCAACGGTGTCTCTCACGTGACCTATGCACCTGACGCCACAGCAACGTTCAATTTCAGGGGCATCGGGGTCCGCTGGAGATCGGATATCAAAAGCGATATGGGCAGCGCTGATGTCTACGTCGATGGGCAATATATACAGACCGTAGTCATTCCTCAGGCTGGCATTGAGGGAGAGAACCGGATCGTCTATGAGCTTGCCGGTCTGGAGTACGGGCTGCACCGGATCGAGATCAAGGGGACCAACGGGCTGGTGATGGTCCATGGGTTCGAGTTCGAGAGCTACGAGGCCACCCTTCCGGCACCGCTTGCGGACCTGATCGTTACAGATATCGGCTGGAATATCGTGAACAGCGATGGCACTCCATCCTCCCATACCACGCCGCAACTCGGGGATTCCTTAATCTTCTGGGCCAAGGTGAAAAATATCGGAGTGCGCCCGACCCCGCTGAACACCTCCACGGGATTGGGTCAAATTACGGGCGGTGCCTTCTCCGTCAACGGCGGTGTCGTATCCTGGTCGGACACGAACAATACAGTGATCCAGCCTGGAGAAGAGGTTACCCTGACCGCCAACAGCAGCGCCCAAGGCACGCCCAAATGGACAGTTCCGACCATAGGCGGCTTCACCATCACCTTCTTCGTGAATGATATCTGGAGGTATGAGGAGATGAACAAGGAGAATAACAAATTGAGCGAGACACTAAGTATTAGTCTGGATTGAAAGCTGATGAAGACGCTGTAGAGCTATTAATCTGGACTGATATCTGATGAGATGCTGTAAAGCTTAGCTTCTGCCTCCCTGCAGAAGCTAAGCTGGTTCAAATAGAAGTTAGCGGGTTGAGCGGAAGTTACGCGAGTTGAGGTGGACGTTAACCTGGTTGAGTGGAAGGGCGGAAGATAAGCTGGTTTAAGCCTAATGTACCTGAATGTACTCGCTAGTGGAGGTTGCTCCCAGGGGAAAATGAATTTAGGTGGAAATAGGAAAACTAGTTTATGGAAACTTGTGCTGCTGCGAGTTCGAGGTGGAATTAGTATAACTAATTATGCCGAAAACGCCTCAGTTTGCTATTAGAACCATTATTAAGTAAACAAATTCCAACTAAACCTCGACTGCAGACCAGAAATCGAGAATTAGTGATACTTTTTCCACCTTGTTGAGGTGCTGCTCTAGCATTGAGATGGTTGAGTATTGCATTTATTAGATGTTATTCCCTTTGAGACTCTGTAGGATTTCGAACTTTTTTTATAGATGACCTTATTTAGTCTCCTCCGTTCCCCGGCTACACTTAAGGTAGTGATGAAATTATACAGGGTTAGAACGATCTGACGGTTTGGGGGGAGCGGAGCGTCCCCTTGCAGTAACGGTTTGGGGGGGAGCGGAGCGTCCCCTTGCAGTTACGGTTTGGGGGGGAGCGGAGCGTCCCCTTGCAGTTACGGTTTGGGGGGGGAGCGGAGCGTCCCCTTGCAGTTACGGTTTGTGGGGAGCGGAGCGTCCCCTTGCAGTTACGGTTTGGGGGGAGCGGAGCGTCCCCTTGCAGTTACGGTTTGTGGGGAGCGGAGCGTCCCCTTGCAGTTAACGGTTTGGGGGGAGCGGAGCATCCCCTTGCACTTACGCAGGTGAAATGCAGCCAAAGCGTCCCCGCAGGGGTAAAGCGCTCTCCGCACACTGCAGCCCGGGAGCACAATCCCTCCGCCCACGCCAGCCATCCGGGTGTCCAGAGGGCCGGGGCCCTTGGGGTCCCCCTTGGCTAAGGGGGATTTAGGGGGATCGAAATCAGTTAGGTGGATCGAAAATCACTCAAAAGGAAGTGCAACCATGCCAAGGCCTCTAACAAGGGAGGAGCAGGAATGGGTAGAGCGGATGCTCGCGTCCATGAGCCTGCGGGAAAAGATTGGGCAAACGATGCAGGATCATGCAGGGCGGCTGCCGTTTAAGGGAAACGATACTGAGGCGCTTGCGGCCTATTTGAAGACGTATCCGGTGGGCAGTTTTTTTATCGGCGGTGAGGTGATTCAGAAGGCGTCGGGCAAGGCGGCGGAGTACCGGGAGTGGACGGAGCAGCTGCAGCGGATCAGCAAATATCCGCTGCTGTTCTCCGGTGATTTGGAATTCGGCGCGGGATCGGCAGTCAAAAGCTTAACCGCGTTCCCGCCGCTCCTCGCGCTGGCCGCAGTGGACGATGAGGCCTTGGCCTATGAATACGGTAAATTTACGGCACTGGAAGGGCGGGCGGCGGGCTTTACCTGGGCGCTGGCACCTGGCACAGATCTTTTGCTGAACTGGATGAATCCGGTCATTACAACGCGTTGCCTGGGGGATGACCCCAAGCGGGCGGCAAGGCTAGCGGGTGCAGTCATGCGGGGGATGCAGGACCATGGCCTGGCAGCATGTGCGAAGCATTTTCCGGGGGACGGGGTGGATTACCGCGATCAGCATATTGTGACCACCATTAACGGCTTGACCGAGGATGAGTGGGTTGCCACCTACGGGCAGGTGTCCCAATCTATGATTGATCAGGGCGTACTGTCGTACATGACCGGGCATATTGCTCTTCCCTGGATGGAAGGAGATCAGGGGGAGAAGCCAGTACCGGCAACGGTATCAGAGCGGATCACAACGGAACTGCTGCGGGAACGTATGGGGTTTGAAGGTGTGGTGCTGTCGGATGCGCTGGATATGGGCGGATTTCTGGCCTGGGGCAGTTATGAGAAACGGATGATCGACTGCTTCAACTGTGGAACGGATGTGCTGCTGTGGCCGGGTGTGGATTATTTCGGGGTGATGGAGCGGGCCGTCAGGGAGGGCACCGTCCGCATGGAGCAGCTGGATGCGAGTGTCCGCCGCATTCTGCAGCTCAAGGCCAGGCTGGGTATGTATGGTATAGATGAAGAAGGCCGGGACCCGCGGGCACTTCCGCTGCTGAACGACAAGTTGCCGCCGGAGCTGGATCTGGAAGCAAGGGGCCTGAGCCAGTCCCTCGCGGAGCGTTGTATTACACTTGTCCGCAACCGTGGCCATATTCTGCCGCTTGATCCGCAGACTACCCGCCGGGTGCTAGTGATCTTGCTGAACAAAGTGACGGAAGGCCGCAAGTATGAGCGGATGAATGTTTTTGTAGATCTTTTACGGGCGAGGGGGCTTCAGGTAGATATACTGGATGAATTTGAGCCGCTGGGCACGATCCGGAAATGGGAGTTGTCGGGGATTCGCTGGGATGCTGCTTTTGCACCTTACTTTCTGCCCTTGCACGGCATGATGAATACGGCCCGTCCGGTAGGCGAGGCGGCCAAAGCGATATGGGCAATGCAGCATGCAGAGACCATCCGGCCCATCGGGATTTCTTTTGCCACCCCATATTTGCTGCAGGATATGCCGTTTCTGGATGCGCTGGTCAATGCCTATTCGCTGCATGAGGAGACCGTGGAGCTTACGGTCAAATCACTGTTCGGGGAGCTGCCTTTTCAGGGACGGTCTCCGGTGAAGACAGACCCGCAGGGTGGTTCACTTGATCTAAGGGGGATGCATCATTTTGAGCACTGAGCGGAAGCCTGCGGAGGCGCTGGACCGTTTGTTTCAATACATGATCTCGGGGGCGCACCGGGGTGACTGGGGCATGGACATTGACCACTGGGATTGGGTGCCGGGGGTGGGTGTGATTTCACTCATGGAGTACGCCACAGTTGGCGGGCAGGAAAAGGTTATAGAGTATCTGCTGCAGTGGGTGAACCGGAACAAGCACAAGGCCGATGGGGTCAAAGTCATTAATGCGCTCGCTCCGTTCGCGATTTTTCCTGAACTGTACCGCCAGACCGGTGACCCGTGGTTTCTGCAAAAAGCGATGTCCACCGCGGATTGGATGCTGAACACTGCGCCGGTCACGCGGGAAGGGGCGCTGGAGCATACCGTTACGGAAAATGTGGATTTCCCGGAACAGGTATGGGCAGATACGGTATTTATGGCCGTCTTGTTCCTGGCGCGTATGGGCGGGCTAACGGGAGAATCCCGGCTGGCCGATGCCGCACTGCGGCAGACGCTGCTTCACCTGCAGCTGCTCCAGGACCCGGCTACGGGACTGCTCTATCACGGCTGGAACAGCCGTGAGGGCAATCATATGTCTGCGGTCCGCTGGGCGCGGGCCAATGCATGGATTACCCTGGCGGTTCCGCAGATTGTGATGGAAGTTCAAGGCGTGGCTGACATACCGGAAGAGCTGCACAGCCGGTATTCATCGCTTGCGGCAGCCTTGCGGTCCTGCCAAGCCGGAAACGGACTATGGCATACGGTCTTGAATAGACCGGATTACGTTCAGGAGACTTCAGGCAGTGCGGGCATTGCCTGCGGATTCTTCAAGGGAGTGAGGAATGGCCTGCTGGATTCCTCTTTTCTGGACTCTGCCAGGCTTGCGGTGAGTGGTATTCTTCCGCTAATTGCGGAGAATGGTCAAGTGCAGGGAGTCTCAGGCGGCACGCCCGTTATGCCTTCGGAAGAAGCCTACAATACAATTGAAGTGTATCCTTCGCTCTACGGGCAGGGGCTGGTGATGCAGCTGCTTGCGCAGGAACTGGATCTGAAAGATCGCCAACTGTAGACTGGAACCGCAGCTGAACAATGAGTCCTCCCCAGAGGGAGCGGTTAACAGGAAAGTGTGGTTAGGATTCCCCTACCTAAAGGAAAGGAAGATCATTGTGAAGAAAACCGCAGAGGGAAGCAAGGCTCCTGAAACACCGGGTAAGGAGGAAACGGCCTATAAGCATGAGGGCATCGATCATCAGCGGATGCTGATCCGTAAAATGCAAATGCTGGAGCCCCGGTATGACCCGGAGCTTCACTTGCTCTGGTCCCCGTTCAGCAGTCCGGGCTATCATACCACGCTGCGTGAGGCTGAGTTCATCCATTCTACGCGGGATTCGCTGTCTTATGCGCTGGGGCTGCTGGATACGGAGCTGCCAGCGTATGAGCAGCGGGCCTTTGATATTATCGCTCAGGTAGTGTCCCTCCAGGACACCGACCGCAGCCATGATACCTTCGGCATCTGGTCCTGGTTCTACGAAGAACCGCTGGCACAGATGGCGCCGCCAGACTGGAACTGGGCTGATTTCTGCGGCAGCCGGCTGGTTCAGGCTCTCTCGCGCCACGGCCGCAGGTTGCCCGAGTCGCTGCGGATGGCGGTTGCCCAATCCATTGAGTATGCCTGTGAGGCAATTATCAAACGGAATGTCGGGCCGGACTATACGAACATCGCGATACTGGGCGCCTTCGTCACCAGAATCGCGGGGGAACAGCTGGGCCGCAGAGATTACGCGGAATATGGACTGAAGCGTCTGCAGAAGCTGTACGACTATACGATGGAACGCGGTGCTTTTCAGGAATACAACAGCCCGGTCTATACGTACATTGCCATCCTGGAGCTGTCCAAGCTTCATGCCGAAACCATAGATGACCAGGTGCGGATGCTCAGCCGCGGGCTGATTGATCTGAGCTGGAGGACGGTGGCCGGGTATTATCACCCTGCTACTGCGCAGTGGTCCGGGCCGCATTCCCGTTGTTATCAGACGCTGATCAATGATCAGAGCAAGGCGTTTTTGCAACTGGCAACTAAGGGGAGGGTGATGTTTTTTGACTGGGAAGAGCTGCCGTACGAAGAGGAATGGTATAAGAGCGGCTTCGAGTGTCCGGCTGCTTTTGTGGAGGCCTTCTGCGTTTCGCGCACACAGGAAATCAGACAGCTCTATGAAGGGAATCCAGAGGATGGCAGCGGCAGATGGGCGGTTACCTATATGACCCCGCAGGTGAGTGTAGGATCTTTTACCGCCAGTGATTTATGGAATCAGAGAAGACCGCTGCTGGCGTACGTGGATAATAACGGCTTGCCGGCCTATATTCAGCTTCGCTGTCTGCATGACGGGTATGATTACTGCTCGGCCCGCTTCAAATCGAAGCAGGATCAGGGTCAGGTGCTGTTCGGTATTGATTTTATCACCGATGGTGGAGATACCCATCCCAATCTGGACCCTACCGGGGGCGCCATCGAGGCTGATGATTTACGGCTGCGGCTGGAGATTGGCGGCCATTTGGATGGGGTCTCTGCCGTTTCCACCAGGGAAGGGGCGATCCTCCGAATCGGAGAGACCGAGTGTATGCTGACGACTTGGTTTGCAGCATTTGCAGGACATTCAGGGGCACAACGCGACTGGACATGGGAGATTCAAAAGACTGCGGATTTACTCCTGGTGGAGCTGATCCTCTATTCGGGACCACGGCGGACCATTGATTTCAAGGCATTGCAGCAAGCGGCCATGGTATTCTCGCTGGATATCCAGCAGGCACCGGATGAATCCGGGCCGGAGCTGGAGCTGACAGATGACGGAAACCTGTGGGTATGCTGCAGCGGGGAGGAGACGGAAGCGTTCACGCTCCATCTGCGCCCTGGTCCGGCGGAGTAGAGCTTGCAGGGAGCGGCCCGTTAAGCTGCTCAAAAGCACAACGAAGAAGACAGGAGCATTCCTGTCTTCTTCGTTGTGTCCATGATAAAGCGAAATCAATAGAATTCCATTTGAAGTCTTTGGATGAACCTTTTTGATACCTGGGAAGGATGTTTTCCCTTATGGAGAACCCATCCATATTGTACAGGGGTTAAGCTTGGCATATCAAACGCTATAGGGACAATCTCAGGCAGGATATCTGTGAAGGAGTACTCCAGTCCGATGGTAATAGCGAGCCCGCGATTCACTGCATTTTGAATGGCCTTCGTATTATTTGTTGTAAAAAGGATGTTTGCTTGGCCAAATCTGGAGATTAATGCTTTGGTATGGTCCCATAGATCCTCATCATCATACAAGACCAACGGTTGTCCAACTAATTGCTCGGGCGTTATTTTCTTTTCAAAGGCCAGCGGCGAATCTTTACTTACACCTACAACCATTCTCCCTTCTAACAGCTTCTCAAAGGTCAAATGCTCGCTTCTTTCGATAAAATCCTCCGCTAACACGATTAATCCAATATCAATGTTGCTGTGTTCCAGATCATTTAATATCTCCCTCGGTCCCTTTTCGAAAATTTCTATTTTGACCTGGGGGTAGTCTTCCTTGAATGTGGAAACAACATCTACGAGTAAATGCATAGGACCTGGTATGGTAGCTATCTTCAATTCCCCGCTCAAAGTATTGCTGCAGCTTTTAGCCTCTTCTTTTAGCTCGTTCACTTTTAGCAGGACTTCACTTGCCTTTTGGATGATTTGATTTCCTTCTATCGTGGGTACAGCGCCTAAACCACGGGAACGGGTGAATAAGGTCATGCCTAATTCGGTTTCCAGTAACGAGATGGATTGGCTGATTGCCGATAAAGTGACATGCAGATCCTGAGCAGCTTTTGTAAAAGACCCCTTTTTCGCAACCTCTACAATGTATTCAATCTGTTCAAGATTCATCGTCAGCTCTCCTTATTAAGCTTTGATTAACTATAAGTGAATATAATTAAATTTTATTTAAATTTAGGGAGAGTTACACTGTATATGAAAGTACTTTCAATGGAAGATAACTCTTATGGTTCCCATTACTATTTTAGTCTATTACATCACCGTAGAGGAGGAGAAGTTGATGAGCAGTACAAGAGTAGCAGTGATCACAGGTGGTGCAAGCGGAATAGGGAGAGCCACAGCCTTGAAATTTGCAAGTAAAGGCGATCGGGTGGTTGTCGCTGATTTTAATGAAGCGGGCGGCGAGAAGACGGTTGAATTCATTAAGCAAGCGGGCGGCGAAGCTATTTTTGTCCGGACGGATGTGTCAAAATATGAAGAGGTCGAGGCGCTTATTGGACAAGCAGTTGCTGCTTTTGGCAGAATCGATGTGATGTTTAACAATGCGGGCATCGGGCGTAATACGCCTGTTCTGGATCAGAACCTGAATGACTATCACAGTGTAATCAATGTCAATCAGCATGGTGTTGCCTATGGCATCATTGCCGCCGGCAAAAAAATGAGAGAGCTCGGAATTAAAGGTGTGATTATCAATGCAGCCTCTGTTTTCGGTTTTCTGGCATCCCCCGGTACCTTTGCCTATCATGCTTCCAAAGGCGCTGTCATTATGATGACTAAATCAGCTGCATTAGAATTGTCCCCATATGGAATACGAGTAGTTGCGGTTGCGCCGGGTGCGGTGGATACACCTATTATTCAGGGATATAAAGATCAGGGCTTGGTCGAATCCATGAAAGCCAAGGTCATCGGAAATAAATTGACAACACCCGAACAGGTAGCCGATTCCGTCTATTTGCTTACCTTGGATGAGGCCAGTGCAATCAACGGCAGCGTTGTTATGGCTGATGAAGGCTATGCTTCGTTTAAATAAATAATGGATCTGCTAAAACTAAAATAAAAAGACTCCGCAGTAGCCAAGTGAGGCTGGTGCGGAGTCTTTGGTCTGCTTAACCTGTCATTTGAGAGCTATATCTGCTTCTACTGCGGAATTGCAATAAAATCGTCCTTAAACCGTTCGTAATCGGCAATCCGGCATTCCAGCTTCAGGCGTGTGCCCTCCTCCTCATAGCTGACCGACTGCACATCGGCATGCTCATTGAAGTAGGAGACCACGCTGCCGCGGCCGAACGGAACGAGAATTTCACACTGGATATAATCATTGAACACATGCCCGCGGATCAGCCCGATCAGCTCGGCGATTCCGCTATTTTGCTTAGCGGAAAGGGTAACGGAATTCTCAGTCACCACGGGATAAGGCAGATCTGTCAGGTCGGCTTTGTTATAAGCGATAACGACCGGGATTCCATCTGCACCCAGCGCCTTCAGGGTCTCCTCCGTTACGGTCATATGCTGGCTGACTTGCGGATCGGAAATGTCGGCTACATGAATCAGCAGGTCAGCTTCGGTCACTTCTTCGAGCGTAGAACGGAAGGCTTTGACCAGATGATGGGGTAGCTGGCTGACAAAACCGACCGTGTCGGTCAGCAGGAAGGTCTTGTGGTCCGGCAGCTCAATACTGCGTACCGAGGTCTCCAGTGTGGCGAACAGCATATCCTTGGCCAAGACCCCTTTTTCCGAACCGGGGTGGAAGGTATCTACCAGGGTATTCATCAGACTGGATTTACCGGTATTGGTATAACCGACAAGACAGACCACGGGCACCTCGTTTTTGCGCCGCTGCTTCCGCTGGATCTGCCGCCGCGCTACCTGAGTCTGCAGCTCCAGCTGCAGCGCCGTGATTCGCTCCTCAATTCTGCGCCGGTCCAGCTCAAGCTTGGTTTCCCCGGCACCGCGGTTCTTCAGTCCTGCGCCGCCGCCTTGTCTGCCGAGGGACTCACGCATCCCGGTCAGCCGGGGAAGCATATACTGCAGCTGTGCCACCTCCACCTGGAGCTGGGCTTCCTTTGTCTTGGCACGCTCGGCAAAAATATTCAGGATCAGCACGGTCCGGTCGATGACCTGGCGATCCAGCGCCGACTCCAGATTACGGATCTGGGAAGGCGACAACTCATCATTAAAGATAACCACCGGAGCATCGTGCGCCTCCATAAGGGCACTCAGTTCGGTGATTTTACCTGTCCCGATATAATGCGACGGGTTAATCCGGCTGGATTTCTGGCTCAGCTCGCCAACCACCTCCAGCTCACAGGCAGCGGCCAGATTGCGCAGCTCCTCCATGGAATATGCGAAATCCTTGTCATTCTGCAGCTGAACACCGACGATCACTGCCTTTTGCTGTACAGTTTCAGTTTCCATATATTATTACAACCTCCACGAGTAAATGTGATGAATTATTCTTCTAATCCATAAAAAAAGCACAGGCAGCCGTCTGCCTGTGCTTAACAGTATTCATAGAGGACAACAGAATAGGATGGAGGAGAGGGATTCGCTCCCAGTCTCTTCCGTCAGCATCTTCCCACAGCAAACAATGAATGTACTGAAAATGCTGCCGCCAGGCGGAACAGCAAGCTGCTCCACCCGAATGCCGCGGCGGTTCATTGATATGGTGTATGGAGATGCAAGGATTCCTAAAGGCATATGCCGGCTTCCGTTCCTGTCTGCCGGACAAAAGTTCAAGCTGCGGGTTGCCTTCAAAAATGGATAGACCTATCCTGAGTCCTCTGCACGGGGCAGAGCTTTCGCGCTATACAATTAGCTTAGCCGCGTAAAGTACGAATCCGGATATAGTCTATCACACGCAACCCTCCGTTCTAAAAAAGTTACGTTGATTTTAGCACATTTGCCGGGAACTGGCAACTTGCACCAATTCAGGAAGTGCCCGAATATGCGATCAGCATGCACGTCTGCCGTTTTATCTAGAAACTTCCAAATTCTACTGCATACCCTATAAGAACGACGTTACTAGAAGGAGGATGACCTGTGCCTTATCTAATTACCAACACATTAACGAGCAGACCTACCAGTGGGCTTGGAACCATCAGCCAGGTAGTAGTAAAAGTGGTCAACAACGGATCATCCAAAGCTGTGGTGTATATAACAGGTCTCAATAATGATGTAACCCCGGAAACGTTGTTTGCCCAGGAGTTATTTGAGGTGAATTACCGGGAGGTGGTGACCAAAACCTATAACATCACCCATATTTATTTTCAATTCAATGCAGTCTATTCCCAGGAACAGATGCAGATCCAGATTTTCCTTGTAGACAGTTCAGGTATCTTGGCGCCTGTTCCGCTGGAACAGCTGGAAGTCAGCCGGATCACCTCGGAATTCCGGGAAAATATCGCTGTGACTACATCCGACTTCGCGCTGATCAGCTTCCGCAGAAATACAGCGGTTGTGATTCCGGAGGCGGTTGCCGCTGAAATCAAACCGGACAGTCTGGACATTCTGGCCTCTACACCTGTCCGGTACAAAATCGTGGCCGGCGGCACCGTCAACGGAACCTTCGTCAGTTATCCTACACCCACTACGGCCATACCGGTCACGGAAACAGCGCTGCAAGTGAATTATACCTGCACCACGGTGACGGGCGGAAGAGTCATCACCCAGGGTATCGGCTCAGGGATAGCCGGGGCCTATCAGAATGTAGCAGTGGAGCTGGCGGATCAGCAGCTCCAATATGATCTGACGGACGAGATCATTACACTTGTAGCCAGTTCGCTTGCCGGTTCAGACAACCTGGCAGCAGTGTTCAGAATGTCCGAACAGTGGTAAGTCCAAGGCGCATCAGGCCAAGTCTGGTTAGCCGACCCATTCCCGGCGCAGCGTGAACAGATCCTTCAGCGCATCGGTGGACAGCTCGGTAATCCAGCCTTCGGAGCTTGCGATTACATCATCGCTGAGCTGCTGCTTACTCTCCAGCATTTCATCTATTTTCTCTTCCAATGTTCCCAGCGAGATGAATTTATGCACTTGCACATCCTTGGTCTGGCCCATGCGGTATGCACGGTCCGTGGCCTGATTCTCGACAGCCGGATTCCACCAGCGGTCGAAATGGAAGACATGATTGGCTGCGGTCAGGTTCAGGCCCACGCCTCCCGCCTTCAGCGAGAGGATGAATATATTCGGCTGGTCAGACTGCTGCCCCCCTGCTTCTGAGGCTTCCCCCTCTTGCGGCGCGGGTGCCTGAAACCGTTCAATCATGCGGTCGCGGGCGCTTTTGGGCGTACTCCCGTTCAGATACAGCACGGGCTCCTGCAGCTCCTGCGACAGCACAGCCTGCAGCATTTTGCCCATGCCTACATACTGGGTGAAGATCAGACAGCGCTCATTCTCCTCGCGCAGTTCCCGCACCATGGCCAGCAGCCGCTCCAGCTTCGCTGACCGCTCAATCAAGGGAGCCGTTTCGATGCGGCCCTCTGGATCTGCCTCAGGCAAGGCCTCTTTGCTCAGCAGCATCGGATGATCGCATAGCTGCTTAAGGCTGGTCAGTGCTGACAGAATAGCCCCTTTGCGCTCAATGCCTTCCAGCTTTTGCATCCGTTCCAGGAGCCCATTGACGTTCTGGTCATACAGGGCTGCCTGTTCGGCAGTGAGGTGAACATAGGTTTTCATCTCGTTTTTATCAGGAAGGTCAAGCTGAATGGCCGGATCTTTTTTCTTGCGGCGGAGCATGAACGGCTTGACCATCCGCTGCAGATCCGCTGTCCGCTTCGGATCGCGTTCCTTTTCTATAGCGTTTGCGAACCGGTCCTGGAAGGATTTTGCGCTGCCCAGGTATCCCGGTGTGATGAAGTCGTAGATCGACCACAGCTCGGAGAGCCTGTTCTCGATCGGTGTTCCCGTCAGCGCGATCCGGTGCAGCGCCGGAAAGCTGCGGACGGCTGAGGACTGCTTGGTCCCTGCATTTTTGATGTTCTGGGCCTCATCCAGGCAGACGGCAGCCCAGGTGAATTGCTTCAGCAGCTCCTGGTCGAGTGCAGCCGTGGCATAAGAGGTCAGAACCACATCGGCCTGCGAAGCGGCGCCGTAGAAGTAGCCTGCATCCAGGCGTTTGCCTCCATAATGCAGCATTACGTTCAGGGAAGGGGCGAAGCGCTGCAGCTCCTTCTGCCAGTTGCCGAGCACGGATGTCGGGCAGATAATCAGGGCGGGCCAGCCGGGCGGGTCGGTCTGCCGCAGCCGTCCGGCAGCAGGGTCCGCTTCAGCCGCTTCCTGCTGATCCTTCAGATGGAGCAGATAGGCAATCAGCTGCACGGTTTTGCCGAGGCCCATGTCATCCGCCAGAACGGCTCCGAGGCCAAAGCGGCGCAGGAAAGCCAGCCAGGCATACCCCTCCTGCTGGTAGCTTCGAAGCTCCGCGTGAAGTCCGGCAGGCACCGCGGGCTGCGGCCACTGTTCGCGCTGCCCGAGTTGGCCGATCAGCTGTACCAGATGTGCGTTCAGCTCGACCTCCAGCCGGAAGCGTGCGGCCTCCTCCTCGGCCTGTTCAGCAGCGGCCTCGGCCGCCTCCTCTTCGCTGCTGCCGAGCAGATGCAGCTGCAATACATCCTGGAAGGACAAGCCCTGCGACTTGTCCATTCCAGCCATGGCCCGCTGAATCTGGGCCAGCAGGGCCGGGTCCAGGGGAATCCACTGGCCCCTGAACTTCACGAGCCGCTCGCCGCGCGCGACCAGCTCTGCGAACTCCGCCTCGGAGAGGTCGGCGTCGCCGATGGAGATGCGCCAGTCGAAGTCGACCAGCGCATCCAGCCCAAAGAGCGACCCGCCGCCGCGGCTGCCCTCGCCGGAGTTGATCTTGGCGCGCAGGCGCGGCTTCTTCCGGCTGGCGGCCTCCCACCACGCCGGCAGCAGCACCTGCCAGCCGGCCTCCAGCAGGCGCCGGCTGTCTACCGTCAGGAACCGCCACGCGACCTCGTCGCTAAGCGGTTCTCCCAGCACATCGCGCCCGCGGCCGATGTGCTCACCGGGCAGGCTGTCCCGCAGGCGCGACAGCCACCCGGCCGCCCGCTCGTGGACGTGCTCCGTCCACGGCGCGGGCCAGCGGCCATGCGGCTCTCCGTCATCGGAGAGCCGCAGCGGCACAAGCGCGGATTCGTCGCGCTTGTCCTGGAGCAGCAGCTGCAGCCGCCAAGAGGACGAGTCCTCGTCCGGCTCCAGCAGCTGCAGCGCAGGGCGGAACGGCGCGCTGTCCGCCTTCCAGCCGATGGACATCAGCCAGCTGTCCGCGTCCATCCCGGCGGCCTGGGGCCCGCTGCGGCTGAACAGCAGCGGGAATTCGCTCCGCAGGTCGCCGGCTTCGGCTTCCGTGCGGTAATACCGCTGAAAGACCGCCGCCGAGAAGGCGGCCTGCAGCCCTTCCGCAAGAGCGCTGCGCTCCTGCAGCCCGCGCAGCGCTTCCGCAGCGGCGGGACTGCCGGCGGCCGAGCGCGCAAGCGCCTGGCCGTCCCAGTCCCAGCGCAGCTGGCCTTCGCGGAAGGCGGAGAAGCTGGGGACGTACTGCTTGTCGTCCAGCAGTGCAGCCAGAACCGGGGCTAGTTCGGTCAGCAGCGCAGCGTTGCCTTCCCAGCTCCAGCCGATATGCCGGAGCACCTGAAGTTCCGCGAAGAACGGGACCACCTGCTCGGCGGGAAGGATGACAAGCTCGACGCCGTCGGCGCTCTGGGTTGTCAATTCCGTTCCATAGAAGGAGTCCTCGTGCCAGGCGAACAATTGCTGTTTGAGCAGCAGACCGGGAACATAGTCATCCCTCTCATTAATGCCGTAGATCAGGGCATCGCCATACTGGCTCAAGGCCAGCTGAACGGAAATATTTCGCGTGTGCATACTCATGGGATCAGCTTTCCTTTCCGCAGCTCCTCCTGCAGTGCGCGCAGCCGGCTGTGCCTGGCGGTGAAGGCATCCAGGAATTCCTCCCACCGTGCCTCGCGCTTCATCTTCTTGTACAGCTTGGCGAGCCGCTTCAATAGCTTCACGGCAGCCTTATAACTGTGCCGGTTCTTCTCCAGCACGAACCGTTCCGCCGCCTGATGGTAGAACGGCAGCAGCAGCTCCGGCGCGTTCTTCTCCACCGGCTGCAGGTCGCTGACCCGGAAATCGGAAGGCTCTTTGCCGGCGGCCAGCTGATAGTCCATCCATTCCCGCCATTTGCCGGCAGCCAGCAGCTTCTCTTCGTAGATATCCTGTGAGAGCGGCAGCATCCCGGATAGAGTGTTCCACATTTGGGGCTCTGCTTCCGGCAGATGACGCACGGCGTCCTCCCAGTAAGCGGCATAGCCTTGCAGATTATAGAGGCGGCTGTTCAGCAGCGGGCCTGTAGCTTCAAGCCAGGCCGCAAGGCGGGACCAGTGCCCGGCTTCGGCGAGTGGCGGGAGGAAGCCCATCAGCTCGTCCGGATGAAGGCCGGGACGCTCCGATGCGGCAGCCAGCCGTTCCCAGGCCGCTTTATCGTCGTTTAGGTAGAAGTACATCCGGCTCTCCGCCAGCAGCAGTGCGGAGCGGTTCGCTGCGGCGCCGAGCCCGCTTGCGCGTTCCCGCAGCGCATCAAGCTCCTCCAGATACAGCTCCGAGCCGCTGGTGTTCGGGGCAATCCAGTGATTCCAGAGCCGGTCGTAGCAGAAAGAGAAATAGGGCTGCTCCCGCAGTCGGTCGCGTGATTCCGTCAGCATTTCAAGCTGGACGTAGTCCAGGGTTTCTCTAACCCGGGGCCATTCCTCCGGCTCTGAAGCCAGCGGCAGGCCCGACTTCATAAGGCGCGTAACCGCCTCTTTAAGCTCAGAGACCGCAATAGACGTGTAATATCCGAGCGAATAGCTTGAAGAAGAGAGGGTTCCTGCATGATTCGGAGGGAGGGGCTGAATCAGGCTCTCCAGAATGAACAGGTGGGCATTAAGCTGGAACAGCAGCGCAGCAGCCGGGGCCAGATCTGCTTGTACCTCCATGATGGCGGACAGCGCTCTGCCGGAATACTGCGGATTGCGCACGGACTGTGCCAGCGGTGCGGTAAGTAGTGCCATGTATTCGCGCCACTGCGCAACCGTTGCTCCTGGGATTAGCCCGGCAAGTTTCTGCGCCTGTTCCCGCCGGCTGCCGGAGACACCGGCAGCGGCGGAAGCCTCTAAGACTTCTGTCTTCTTCCGGTCAATGACGGCCTTGGCATTGGCGAGCATGTTCACAGACCGCTCCTGTGACTCGGCGACATTCATCAGCACCGCCGCCATATGCTTGCAGGGCCCCTGAACCGGGCAATCACAATGACTTTCCGTCAAGTGGTCCAGCTCGAGGCTGACGGCATAATCCTCTCTGCCCTCGACTACCGCCATAATTCTCCGCGATGAGATCATCCGGAGAGACTTTACGCGTTTTTGCTTATAATATTGAAATCCCCGCTTGAGAGTCAGATCCTCAAAATAAAAAGCCACATCCGAGATGAGCTTGTCCCATTCGGCATCGTTGATCATCAAATTAGGCTGCATTTGGGTTAATCTCCTGTACAAAAGTCTGTGTGAATCCGGTTGCTTCATACGGATATCTGTGAGCGGTACGTAGCCTCGCTGCTTCATAAGCTTGTAAAAGGATGGCGAAGCCGTTTCCGCTTGCTTCTACTATTATATCATTTATCATGTTCTTCACTCCAAACGTTTAAAATCTTAAAGAATATGATATGCTCCATATTGAATTACAGAAAAAACATGCTACTCTATGGTCTCGACTATGAGACCCGCGGAAGGATGAAGCAACGCCAATGCTGCGATTTAAGTTAAAATATTTGCTGAACAACAAACAAAACCGGCTGATCCTGATGTTGACCGTCAGTGTGTCGCTGCTGATTATACTAATCGGCCTGTTCTCCTACAGGGAATACCGGAACGCACTGGATACGGAGCTGAACACGCCGAATATCGAGTTGCTGCAGATCAATCTGGATGTCACCAACCGGGCGTTCCGGGAGTCGGACAATAAGGCGGTAGATCTGTCGTTTCATCCGGTTATACTGAAATACATTAACTCAGCCTCAGCAGAGAATGCAGGCATCGCTGCCGAGCCGCAGGATTATCTGACAACGCTCGCAACAGAGCCGGACATTCACGCGATCAGCGTCATCAAATTCAAGGATCATTCCGTGATTTCCAGCGGCTACGGCTATAAGAGCTCCTGGGATGAGGCGCCGGAGCATGCCTGGACCTCGTGGATTGAGGAGATTAAGGAGAAACCGCTGCTGATCAAGAGAAGAGTATACACCGGTACCGATCCCCAGCTCAGCCACACGGAGCTGCTGTCCTTAGCCCGTCCGATTGTCCAGGAGGGTGAAGTTACAGGAGCTGTGCTGATTGATCTGGATTACGACATGCTGTTCTCCAAAATGTACAGTCATCTGTCGAGCTATCAATTGGTGTATGACCTTGAAGGCGACCTGATCTATCCGAAGCTGAACCTGCCGTTCCCCCTTGCGGAAATGAACGAGATGCTGAAAGACATCGATGTAAGCCCGTTCGCACATGTGAAGATCGAGGGCAAGGCCTATATGGCGAACCAGACCTTCTCCAATGTGACCGGCTGGCGGCTGATTTCACTCGTTCCTATGGAGCAGCTGCTCAAAAATGTGACAACCGCACGCAATATGATGATCATGCTGTCACTGATCTCCATCGCTGTAGGCTGCTGCGCGATCTACTATTATAATTTCGCAGCCTTCCGGCCTTTGAAACGGATCAACAAGCTGCTGGCTCCGGATACAGCATCAGCTGGACATGGCAATCTGTACGACCTGGAGCCAGTAATCGGCAAGCTGGTCGGTGATTTTCAGAGCAAATCGCTCGTAGCGGAGTGGAGTCTGCCGGAGCTGCGGTCCAAATATGTGAATGATCTGATTACCCGCAGCATCGGCACGCAGGAAATACAGACAAAATGGGAGCATTATTTTGCAGATTGGCAGGAGGGGCCTTTTGAGCTGCTGCTGATATCGGTCGACCGCCATGCACAATGGGCAGCGGCATTTATGGAAGAGGACCAGATGCTGCTGAAATACGCCATGAATAACATTGTCCTGGAATACTTCGAACCCTCCTGGAGAGCAGTAACCACAGCTCCGCAGAAGGATAGTCTAGCTGTGCTGCTTCAGGCCCGGACGCCGGAAGAACGCGATCTTCAGGCGGAAGCGGTCAGACTGGTTAGCCTTCTGGAGGAAGTCCTGAAAATATCCGTATCCATCGGGATCGGCAGCACTTCTGCCGGTATTGCCCAGGTGGCCCACTCTTACAACGAATCCATGTTGGCCTTGTCCTGCCGGCTGTATGAAGGATATGGACTTGTCCACACTTACTCGGAAACAGAGAACCAATATACAGAAGGCGTTGGTCCATCCGATGATGCCTGGAGGCAGCAGGTCCTGCAGGCGCTGAAGTCATCGGATGCCGAGACGGGACTGGAGTGGGTTCGCAGAGGAGCAGCCGACACCCGCAAAAAAGGTATTCAGCCGCAAAAGGTGTTCCGTTCCATCAATGATCTGTTAGAGGAAATGATGAGTATTGCCGCAGCCGGGAGCCATCCGCTTCCTACAGAGCTTGCGGATTACACATGGCTTCAGGTGACGACCATGGATCTTACCGAGCTGGAGGACATGCTGTGCCGAATTGTTGTCCATATGGCTAATGTGCTGGGCGCACACCGGCAATCGAAGGAATATCTGCAGGTACAGAACCTGATAGCGTATATGGAGAGTCATTTGCAGGAGAATATCGGACTTCAGGACATCGCAGCCCATATCAATATGGGGGTATCTTCGGTCAGCACCCTCTTCAAGGAAGAGACCGGAACGACCGTTTATGATTACCTTACCAACCTGAGAATAGATAAAGCCTGTGAGCTTTTGCTGGACAGCGGTCTGAAAATTGCCGATATTGCCCTCCAGGTGGGCTACCAGAATGAGAACAGCTTCATCCGGGCCTTCCGTAAAATCAAATCGACGACACCCGGCAAGTTCCGGGAGAGCAACAAATATGCCAGCGAGTATGCAGATCGGCCAAAACCGCGCCATTCCGGCGTTTCTGAGGATTCAGAATAAGATAATATGATTGTGGGACACCCCCGAATACGATAAAGTTCTATTTGAGAAAACTTTCACAGCTATGATGCTTGAGAATTCGGGGGTGGGGCGATAGAGCATACGGCAGGATTTCAGGTTCCCGCCAGCAGCTCGATATCCTTTAATAAGAGAAGAGGGATGCTTTTGAAACGGGGAATGCAAATAGGAATCTGGGCGGCATCGCTGCTGGCTGTAGTAATCCTCCTTCTTATTGGAAACCGCGTTACGGACGATCGCAGCAACAAGGGAGATCAGGCTGGTTTTCCCAAAAAGCCGATCACATTAATTGTGCCGTACGCTGCAGGCGGAGGAACCGATACAACAGCAAGGGCATTAGCCAAAGCGACAGAGAAGTTTCTGGGGCAGCCGGTTATCGTTGTCAACCGCACAGGCGGCGGAGGTTCCGTCGGACTGATGGAAGGCGCGAGTGCCAAGGGGGACGGGTATACGGTGACTTTTTTGCCGGCCGAACTAACCATCCTTCCACATCTGGGGCTGTTGCCGATTACCTATGAGAAGTTCAAACCCATCGCTCAAACGAATTTTGATCCTTCCGCCATAACCGTAAGGCAAGGCGCGCCGTGGCAAACCGTAAATGAATTTCTCGACTTTGCGAAAGCGCATCCAGGTGAATTGAAAATGGGAAACGCAGGAACGGGAAGCATTTGGCATTTAGCTGCCATAACGTTAGAACGGGAAACAGGTGTGAAGTTTGCACATATTCCCTTTGAAGGTGCTGGGCCCGCCGTCTCCGCTTTAATGGACGGATTTGTGGATGCGGTGCCTGTGAGTCCCGCCGAAGTGAAAAAATATGTGGATGAAGGAAAGCTGCGGACACTGGCGATTAACGCTGATGAGCGCTCTGAAGCGCTGCCGGGCGTTCCGACTCTGGAAGAGCAGACTGGAATTCATGTGAACTTCACCAGTACATGGAGGGGACTTGCTGTACCCAAGGACACACCGGACGCCATTGCGGATATACTCGCCGGGGCATTTATCAAAGGAACCGAAGACAAGGCATTCCGCGAGTATATGAGTGTAAATGGACTGGGACTGATGGTTAAGGACGGCAAAGACTTTTCCAGGCAATTAAAAGAAAGCGACGATTTATTCGCCAAAATGATCCCGGAGCTCGGACTTAGCCGTAAGTGATGTGAAAGCGTAGTCAAGCAAATTTTCTCTCAGAGACAGCTGTCCGCAGGTTTGCGTACTGTAACGGATGGTTAGATTCGGGGGGCTGATTTGCTGCGCCTATGGAAGACAAAATAATCAATTTCTGCAAAAAATTTAAAGCCTATTAAAAGAAGGGTATGATCAATCACATGAAAATCAAACAGACGATCGACAAGATTCCCGGCGGCATGATGCTGATTCCTTTGTTCCTTGGTGCCATTATCCACACGGCTTTCCCGAATGCAGGCGAATATTTCGGAGGCTTCACCAAAGGCCTGATGACGGGTACGGTACCTATTCTGGCCGTCTGGTTCTTCTGTATGGGTGCTGCTATTGATGTTAGAGCAACCGGAACCGTAATCCGCAAATCCGGAACACTTGTATTGACCAAAATCGCGGTAGCTTGGGTGGTGGCCTTAATTGCCATTCAGTTCCTGCCTGAGGGCGGCGTTCAAACCGGATTTTTTGCCGGATTATCCGTTCTGGCGATCATTTCCGCAATGGATATGACCAATGGCGGCTTGTACGCTTCCATTATGCAGCAGTATGGCACGAAAGAAGAATCTGGCGCATTTGTACTGATGTCGCTGGAATCCGGTCCGCTTGTAACCATGCTGATCCTGGGCAGCACCGGGGTAGCCATATTCGAACCGCACGTATTTGTTGGCGCTGTGCTTCCTTTCCTGGTCGGATTCCTGCTGGGTAACCTGGATCATGATCTGCGCGCTTACTTCGGTAAAGCTACACAGACACTGATTCCGTTCTTTGGTTTCGCACTGGGCAGCTCCATTGACCTGGGTGTCATTGTAGATACAGGCCTGCTGGGCATTCTGCTGGGGATTGTTGTTATCATCATTACAGGTGTTCCGCTGATTCTGGCTGACAAGTACATTGGCCGTGGTGACGGGACTGCCGGACTTGCCGCTTCCAGTACTGCCGGAGCCGCTGTAGCCAACCCTATGCTGGTAGCCAACATGAAACCTGAATTTCTGCCAGCCGCCCAGACAGCAACCGCGCTCGTGGCAGCATCGGTTATCGTGACTTCCATCCTCGTTCCAATCATTACCGCTTACTACTCTGGTTACATGAAGAAGAAGAACCCGCCGGTTGCGGACGGCCCTGCGGATCTTCAGGCTTCAAAAGCAGCCATATAATATATTCTTATAACAACGAAAATTATACAGTTTATAGAAGAGTGTCCTCATACATTTAGCCCCTCAAACTACGCCGTTATGGCGGAAGTTGGAGGGGCTTTTTTTGAATAACCGATGAAATTAGTTGATCAGCTTGTTGAACGCGGCGTTGTCAAACCGGTCGCCTTGCACCAGCCATTGCCCATCCACATTAAACATAGTCAATATGCCCTCCATAGGCACCCGCTTGTTTTCCTTACCCTTCTGATTGAGCAGTACCAGGTCTACGTTGTACTTCAGTTCGACGATATCTTTTTTCGTTCCATCCGTTAGGGTGAACTTCAGATTTTCCGGCTTCACAGACATCTGCTGCTTCTGGACCACCTGCAAGGGCAGGGCCGTGTAACGGGTGCTGACTGCTTTTTGATAAAAATCTTCTGTCAGATAGGATCTCATCGCATCGTTTCTCTGCTCAATGCTCTCCTCAGACAGGACATCTGCGTAATCCTTGACGGTGTACTCGGAATTCTTATACTCTGTGGCGGCTTGAACGGCTGCCGTTTCGGCTGTGCTGTCCTGCGGAGAAGTACTGCTCTCAGGTGCAGGAGCTGCACTCTCAGCAGGAGGCGAAGTGCTCTCAGAAGAGGGTGCTGCAATTTCAGAGGCCGTAGGGCTGGGTTCAGGTGCATTGCTTGAGGCGGATGAGCTGCAGCCTGTAAATAACGCAAGGGAAAGAAAAAGTGTGATTAATAGCCATAAGTGCTTTTGCATAGTGATCCTCCTGAATGTTCGCTAATGGAAATATTTATAATATTACCATATTATGTTCTTCCTGACCGTAGTTGGTTCGATGAATAACTTATTGTACCTCCCCGGGCGAGTGGAGTACAGAGCAAAGTACGGCCTATAGTAGCGCTGTCGTAATCTTGCTCTCCTGTTTCAAAGGGCTGCATAAGGCAAATTGAATCGTATATACTGGCGGTAAGAGGTGATTTCCGATGGAACAGGCGTTATTCGAGCAGATCTACGAATCCGTTGTGCGGCGCGAGCCAAAGTATGATGGTGTGTATTATACAGCGGTGCTGACAACACATATTGTATGCCGCCCCTCCTGCCGGGCAAGAACGCCAAAGGCAGGCAATGTCGTTTTTTATGATTCGCTGGAGCAGGCGGTAGCGGCGGGGTTCCGGCCCTGCAAAAGATGCCGCCCGGAGGAAGGCGGTGTGCTGCGCCCGGACGCGGTGCTTGCATCCGAGACGGATAAGCTGATGGAGGCACAATTTGGGCAGAAGGTTACACTCCAATCCCTTGCCGCACAGCTGAAGGTCAGCCCGTTTCATCTCCAGCGCACATATAAGCGGGTCACCGGGCGGTCGCCTGCGGAGAGGCTGGATCAGCTGCGCGTGGAGAAAGCGTGCGCGCTGCTGGCGGATACAGAGCTTGCGGTTGCTGAGGTGGGACAAGCGGTCAGCTTTCGCGGGCCGTCACACTTTGCCGCATGGTTCATGCGAAAAACCGGCCTGGCGCCGACCGATTACCGCAGCCAAATCCAAGGAGGAATTCATCATGAATGAAATCACGATTTACCATCATACCCTGAACCTGGGGAATAGAGATTGGACCCTATGGGCCAGTGACAAAGGCTTAATCCGCCTGTCCTTTGGGAGAGAGGAGAAGCTGCCTGAGGGGGCATGGCTAAAAGCCTTTGCTCCGCTGCACCGTTATCAGGAGCATCAGGCTGTGTTCGCGCAGCTCGGGATTACCCGGGAGCTGGAGAATTATTTTGCGGGGGTACCGGTCAGCTTCAAGGATATCCCTCTGGATATCTGGGGAACTCCGTTTCAGCAGGAGGTCTGGAAAGGACTTGCGACCATTCCGCATGGTGAGGTCATTACCTACCGGGAGCTTGCCGGGAGGATCGGCAGGCCGCAGGCGATGCGCGCAGTAGGAACGGCGAACGGGCAGAATCCGCTTCCGGTCATTCTGCCCTGTCACCGGGTTATTGGCACGAACGGAACATTAACCGGCTACCGGGGCGGTCTTAAGTTGAAGCAGGAGCTGCTGGCGCTGGAAGGTATTCTGCATGTGGGGGAGGCGGGCCATGAACGATTTGCTTTTTGAGCTGACGCTGCCGGAGTTCTTCGATTTCGGCGTCTGCCTGGATTACCTGAACCGTTCTCCGCTTGAATGCCTGTACCGGACGGATCAGGAGGGAGTGACCCGTTACTTCAATCTGGATAACCACCCGGTTCTTGTCCGGCTGACGGTCCCGGAGGGGGGACAGCTGCGGGTAGCCTTGCTATACGGCGAAACTCCTGGTCCTGAAGCGGCAGCGTGGCTGGCCCGCTACATTAGGGAATGGTTCGATCTGGACCGTGATCTGGTACCGTTCTACCGTCTGGCAGAAGCCGATCCGCTGCTTGGGCCGCTTACGGAGCAGCATAGGGGACTGCGGATTGTGGGCATTCCCGATCTGTTCGAAGCGCTGTGCTGGGCCATTCTGGGCCAGCAGGTGAATCTGGCGTTTGCTTACAGGCTGAAGCAGCAGCTGACGGCTGCCTATGGAGAATCGCTGGAATATGAAGGACATATGTATTATGAATTCCCAAGGCCGGAGGTATTCGCGGATGTGCAGCAGGAGGAGCTATGCGCCCTGCAGCTGACCCGCAGCAAGGCGCGGACGGTGCTGGATGTGGCGGCACTAATTGCCAGCGGCGGCTTAAGCCGTGAAGAGCTGCTTGCGCTGCCATCCCCGGACGCTGCCGAGCAGCGGCTGCTCCAGATTCGCGGCATCGGTCCGTGGACCTCGCAGTATGTCCGGATGCGCTGTCTGGATGATACCACGGCTCTCCCGGTGGGGGATGTAGGCCTGCAGAATGCGGTCAAATTCCTGACCGGCATGGACCGGAAGCCGACCCCGGCAGAGCTTTTGAAGCTGGCGGAGCCCTGGCGCGGCTGGGAGGCCTATGCCACCTTTTATTTGTGGCGGGCGCTGTATTAATCAGCTCATGGTTCTACCTCGGTGTAACTCCCCGAACCAGGAAAGCCATCCTTCAGCGGAAATACCTCTGATCCCGCCATAATCGGCTAGCGGATGGAATGAGAGGTATAAATACGTCTGATCTCGCCATAATCGGGCTGGCGGGTAGAATGAGAGGTATAAATACCTCTGATCTCGCCGTGAACGGGCTGGCGGACGGAATGAGAGGTATAAATACCTCTGATCTCGCCATAATCGGGCTGGCGGGTAGAATGAGAGGTATAAATACCTCTGATCTCGCCATAATCGGGCTGGCGGGTAGAATGAGAGGTATAAATACCTCTGATCTCGCCATAATCGGGCTGGCGGACGGAATGAGAGGTATAAATACCTCTGATCTCGCCATACCCGGGCTAGCGGATGGAATGAGAGGTATAAATACGTCTGATCTCGCCATAATCGGGCTGGCGGGTAGAATGAGAGGTATAAATACCCTTGATTGGGGAGCGATGCCGTTACCTGCGGCAATGAGATGTTGGATTCCCTATTAGGGTAAGTTTGTTCATTCTTTTGCCGGAGCCCAAGCGTTCACTGTGTACTTAACCATTCACTCAAGGAAATCCTGGACACAATATCATAACCATGACCCTCACCTTTGGGTTTCAAGACCACAGTCCCTAAGTAGGGGATCTCTCCCAACCCTAGACCCCTGGGAAAGCTGTGGGCAATGATCACTTGATTAGTTCCCTCAGCTGGAGTCTTCTCCAATACAGATCTCAGGGCCGTTAATGTGCTTTCTTGTTCGTCTGAGGTAACGTTACCACTCAAATTGTAAATGTTGACCCAGAAGGGATCGGTCTGAACATTGTCTGCTCCAAAAGCTAAGGCTGCCGTTTCCCTGGTCCGGCAAAAGGGGCTGGCTACAATCGGGGTTTGAACCGGGATGTGCAGGCGCCTGATGGCTTTTCCCAAAAGTACGGCCTGCCTTCTAGCTTCATTGGAAAGATTCCTCTGGGTTGTGCAGTCTCTGAGGTCGAGGTTTGGTTGATCTTGTCCCGTTGTTGCTTCACCGTGTCTGACGAACAGGATGTACCCGCCCTGGCGGAGCGAAGCCAATAGCGCTGGGTCCACTGGTTTGGCTTCTACTGTATATCCGGCCGCTTCAATCATAGGTGCTGAAACTGAAACCATTAGGAGCAGAGTAATCATGTATGCATAAACCAGTTTTTTCACTATCAGCGCCCCCCGCTTAGAATAAGCTAATGAGGCATAGTATACGTAGGAGGGCTGATGCTATTCAGAAAAGAAAAGCCCTAGGGAATCCTTGTTGTTGAACTATGAATAATATTTACCGAAAAAGAGAATAATTTACTAGAAAGTCCTTTTAACTATAAAAATTAAAGGATTTATTGAAAAAACTTTAAAAAATTTAAAAAAAATCATTTCCATCCATTCCGATTTCGATTACACTAGAAACGCCTCTAAAATTGTGAATCGGAGTGGTTGATATGGATGAATATAAATTCACTGATGAACACAATCAAATGATTGTTGATGCTATTGTAGATGGATACCACGACTATATTGAGCATCGTAAGGATCGAAAGTCAAAAATGAAAATCAGTTCAGCTTTTGCCTGGACGAAGGGTAATTTTATTGAAAGTAGGCTTGCAGAAGAGTCTGTTAATCATGGCTTCATATACAAGAAATCGAAGGCCGGATTAACATGGGACTATCTCCAATTCATCCATGGAGACTCGAAAATCCTTTTTCTCATTAAGAATGCTGCTTACTTCGATGAGAATTCTTTTTCACAAGCAAAGCTGCCGAACAATAGTACTAAGAAGGGGGAGCGGCGCACCTATCTTCATGAGCTTTCAAAAATCAATAGAAACTTAACATTCTCTCCCACAGGAAATTCATCCAAAGAAGCATCAAAAAATGAGCTCGTTGAGCAAATTTCATTCTGGATTGTAGAAAGCAGGGTAAAAGAGGAACTGGAAAATTTTAATTCTTACTATAATCAGTTTCATATACTGACCTATGAACTGGATGAAGCCTACCAGGTATCTGAAATCAAGCATTATTTGCCTAATCCTAGTGATAACATCGCTTATCTAGTTGAAGATCTCTCGGACTTTATCTCCGGAGCTGATCTGACAGATGAGGATCGTGAAGTAGTAGCACCGGAACTGAATGAGGATATTATGGATCCGGCTGCATTTGATATAGGAATATTTGAAGATGAACAACAACAATCATGAGAAAACAGAATTGTTTTAGCTCAATAAGGAGGGAGCAGGCATGTTCATTGGTGACAATCTGGCCAATTTACGGATCATGCATGGATATTCGAGAAAACAGCTCTCCGAAAAGTTAGGTGTTACAGAACAAGCTGTCTGGCAGTATGAGAACGCATATACATCACCGAAATTGCAAATAGTTAATGAGTTGAAACGGATTTTTAACGTGAAAAGTAAATATTTTTATACGGAAGATATGCTTGCAAGGTATATGACTCCTGTCAACATAGACTTAATGAAAATTGCTTATCGTTCGAAAATCTTGAATGTTATCTCGAAAACGCAGGCAGAAGCGAAGCATGTAGAATACTTGGATGCTTTTGTGAACTATATTACAGCCAAAGTTAGCCTTCCTACTCTGAAAATCCTCAAGTTAAGAGACGAGGCTATTAAGTACTTAAATAACTCAGAGGATGGTAGAGTGGCTCAAATCAATCATGTTGCTCGTTTGGCGCGAGAAAGACTTGATTTAGTACAATCAACAAATGATGATCTCATGTTCCTGATAGAGAAAAGCGGAGTTTTTGTTTTTGAGAAGGCCATTGGTGAGGAGATTGATGCCTACAGCCTTTGGACCCAAAACGATCGTCCGTATATCATCTTAGGCAATATGAAACGATCAGCTGTTCGGAGAAACTTCGACATCGCACATGAATTGGGTCATCTGTTGCTTCATTATCGCCTTGAGTTTGCAAACCTGGACCGGAAAGAGCACAAAATGATTGAGAATGAAGCGAATCTGTTTGCTGGAGCATTATTGTTGCCAGAAGACAAATTTACAATGGATATGAAGGATGTTGTCTATATCACTAACCCTGACGATTACCTCGATTTGAAAAAGAAATGGAAAACTTCGTTGCAGGTGTTGGGATATAGGGCAACTCAACTTGGGATTATGGAACCCAAGGATCATCGGAACTTTTACGCGGCAATGCACCGAAAAAAATATTTGGAAAGGGAACCGCTTGATAAAATAATTCCGATCCAAAAGCCAATGAAGGTTAAATCCATTATCGATCTCGTTTCGAAGAGAGGCTTAGTGGATATTTGTCATATGATTGAAAACGACTGGAAAGCCGAAATGTCCTTCTTTCATCAATTGACAGGGATTGAGCCTGAATTTTTTAACAGGTATTTGACGAGAAACTTGGATTTTGGTCTTCAAAATGTAACAAAAATACACGAGCATATTTCTAGTGATGATATGTAGGTGCTGCTATAGCTGCATTGAAAAGAAGATTTTCATTCTTGTTTTCTGAACAAAAAAGTCCCCTTCCGCTAACAATAGCAGAAGGGGATTCTTCAATTATTGCCCGCGCTTTGTGAACACCTGGAAAGCCACACCGAACTTGTCGGTGACCATGCCGAACGCAGGACTGAAGTAGGCGGGGGCGAGCTCTATATCAACTTGTCCGCCTTCTTTTAATAAGTGATAAAGCTGCTCTGCCTCTACGGCGTTGTCTACCGTAATGCAAATGTTGATGCCATTGCCCGGGATCAGCGCCTGTCCTTCCTCCAGATCGGCTACGTAAAAATCCGTCTCTCCCACGCGCAGTACGGAATGGGCAATGCGTGCTTTGGCTTCCTCTGACAACGGTGTATCGGGGTTCTGCGGCCCTTCTCCTACCGTTTGCTTGAAGAGCAGCTTCGCTCCCAGCGTCTCCTGATAAAATTCAATCGCCTTCTGCGCATTTCCGTCGAGCAGGATAAAAGGATTCAGCTGTATAGTCATGTTCAAATCTCTCCCTACAGTTGGATTTGCCCGCCACCAGCGGCTGGGCTATATATTCATTGTAGGGTATAATAGTGACAAGTATTGTCACAAATAAAAAGATATTGGAGCTGTGCTATGTCTAAATCCAAACGCTTGCTGGACCTGATGATGACCGTCAACCGCAAGCGAAAGTTCACCGTCAAAGAGCTGGCAGTGGAATTCGGCGTGTCCACGCGCACCATCCTTAGGGATTTGCAGGAGTTGGGTGAGCTGGGTGTCCCGCTCTATTCCGAAGTGGGGCCCCACGGCGGATACCAGGTGCTGAACGAGAGAATCCTCCCGCCCATTGCCTTTACGGAGGAGGAAGCGGTAGCGATTTTTTTTGCCAGCCATTCTCTGCGCCATTACAACTATCTGCCGTTCAAGGAAGAATCCTTGTCCGCTTTGCACAAGTTCTATCATTATATGTCCGGGGATGTCCGCGACCGAATAGATCAGATGAAGGACCGGATAGATTTCGTAATCCCGTCAAGACAAGCCGAGTTTCCATATCTCGCTATTCTGCTGGAAGCGGCAACGGGGCAAAAAGTGCTGCGGATTGTTTATGAAACCAGGGGTGAACGTATGGAAAGAGCCATTCAGCCGATCGGCATCTATGCGAGCAGCGGGTTGTGGTATTGTCCGGCCTACTGTTTCCTGCGGGGCGGCATTCGTGTGTTCCGCTGTGACCGGATACATGCAGCGGTGTATGACACCTCTGACCTCGCACCGCTGGATCTGCGGGATGTGCATCTGGGGAATAAAGATGCTTACAGTACTATGCAGCAGGGGAACCGGGCGGAGAGGCAGAAGGATTCAGAGGCAGGAGCAGACGGGAAACGGGGAAGGGCGTCAGCCCAGAACCCTCAACAAGTCCGGTTGTACGTTGAACTAACCCATGAAGGCGTCCAGGCATGCGAGGGTGAGCTATGGTCGGCATCCCTGCTCCATATCCGCGAAGACGGCACCGGCTACTTGGAAGGAGAGATCCCGCACAAGGATCTGGGTTTTTTCACACGGTTCGTGATTGGCCTATGCACTGAGGCTGCGGTACAGGAACCGCCAGAACTAGTCGCGGGGGTTAAGGGCCTGCTCGCGGAAATGCTGGCGAAATATAGTTAGTGCAGCAGTGAAGAATAATTGAGAAGCCTGTTAAGACTAATCCGATTGCGGAGGTTTATAGATGAAAACAAAAGATGTCATTTACATGATCTATAACGAAAATGAACAGTCAACAACTTCAATGGGGATTGAATTTATTGACTTTATCCATTGTCTTACAGTTGAACCGAACAATATTTTGCTCCTTGCATCGAGATATACAGGTGAAGATTTCCATTATGGACTAAGGTTAGAATTTGTAAGAAAAGAAAATCTAAAGGACCTATACGAAGAAAATGTGTATTCTTATGGTGATTTTTGTTGGGTGGATTTTGATGAAATGAATACCCTTGATGATCTCACACCTCAGGAGAAAGCGGAGTTGTTGTATTTAGGTCATTATCAACAGCCGTTCGGAAGCCCGTTTTTTGAAAAACTCAATAATAAGTTTGTATATTTGGCACATGATGATGGTTGGTTCAACAAAATTTTCTATAAAGATAAAAATCAATATATGGACGTATTTGGACGTCTAATTTCAAATAAATTGAAGTCTTACCGAAAGAATGTACCCCCATTAGGTCAAGACATTGGAGAATCCCTTTTAATATCATTGGAAGAATTATGAATTTTGATGATGTTTATAACAACATGGAACGACATAAGGCGAAGGCTAATTCAGAATATTGGCTGGTATATAAAAAAGGTGAATGGGCGATACAGTCGTATAAATAAATTATCCATACAATAGGGGGAGAATTGTTAAATCGGAATATATGGCTACAATGGCGCATGCCGGATTGAACTTGAGGTTTATGCATATAATACACGTGCAGCGCACGTGAGTTCATTGGCTTTGTCCGGGAGGGCGTGCGGCGCCAGACGCTTTTCTATAACCATGAGTACCATGACGCCGTGATGATGAGCATGCTGGAGAATGAGTACCGGGAGCGTTATTCAGCCACAAAGGTCAAATAAGGTCAAAAAAAGAATAACACTAAAATTTGGGTTCAAAAATGAGCTGATATGCCGGATTTCCCCGGTTTTTCGGCTTATACAGGTTTTGTCTTCCCCCGGAAAGGGGGCTATAATAAAGCCATAGGTCAAATAAAGTCAAAGTCAAAGAGAGGAGAATGAGAGATGTTTGATTTAGTTCCTTTTGGAAAACGCAGAGATGATGCTTTTGGTGTGCTGGCCAAGTCCCTGAATGAAGTGTTTAATGATGATTTCTTTGCACCGATGAAAAGCTCCACCCTGTCCTTCCGTACAGATATTCGTGAGAGTGAGCAAGCGTATCTGATTGAGGCGGAACTGCCCGGCTTCACAAAAGAGGAAATCGACATTGATTATGCCAGTCCTTATTTGACGATTAAGGCAGTACGCAAGGAAGAACACAGTGAGGAAAACAAGGACCATCAGGTGGTGCGCAGAGAACGCCGATATGGAGAGTATGTCCGCCGGTTCTACGTACAGGACATTGCTGAGGATGAGATTCGCGCTTCGCTGAAGGACGGCCTGCTAACGCTGTCAGTACCGAAACGGCAAAAACCACTGGGCAAACGCATTGAGATTCAGGACAGCGGCAACTCCGGTGAGCAGCTTCAATAAAAGCAAATCAGGAAGGGCATGTGGCAGGCATCCGGGGGAAGCGGAGCGCGCTGAGCGTATGCACAATGGATTGTAAATGTTGAAGGAAGCAGACGTTCAAGTCCGGCCGGATGGGCTGGTAAAAAGGGTTTCCGGGCCGCGGCCAGCGCCGTTCCCCTAAGATCCCTGCAGGAACAGCCGATTCACCGGGCTTTTCATATAGCACCATCATACAGGCGCATTGTAGTGGGGATTCCGGCTATGGTGCGCCTTTTCACGAAATAGATCAGCTGTAGCTTCTACAGCACCGCAATAGAAAATAGGGTAATTAAAGGTAGACAAGGAATACGGCTCTAGTTCACGAAAGGAGGAGGTATCCTTGGCGGCAAACTATTACGAAGCTTTGGGAGTAGGGGAAAAGGCCTCTAGGCAGGAGATTAAAAAGGCCTACCAGAAGCTCGCCAAGAAATGGCATCCCGATGTTAATAAGGCACCGGAGGCGGAAGCCAAGTTCAAGGAAGCGGCGGAAGCCTACGAAGTACTGGGCAATGATGAGAAAAGAAAATCCTATGACGAGGAGCTCCGTTATGGTTTCGGCGGCGCAGCAGCCGGCAAGGGGCAGCGGCGGGGCGGAGCTTCGTATGCGTCGTATGGGGAGACGCCTTTTGGTACAGGTTGGAGCGGCAGCTCCACCTCCTTCGGCGGCGGTATGGAGGGCGAGGATTTGTTTAACATGTTTTTCGGCAGCCGGGGGGCTGCGGACCGGGCAGGATTTGATTTCTTCTCGGGCAGCGGGGGCGCCGGCAATCCTTTTGGCGAGGCCCGCAGTACGATGCAGGCGCAGCTTGAGGTCACACTGGAGCAGGCGTATACAGGCGGAGACATCCGGGTCCAGGTTGGCGGGAGAGACGTGAATGTCAACATTCCGGCCCGTGCCGCTGAGGGAACCGTACTCCGGATTCCCGGCAGCAGCGGGAATGGAGCAGCGCAGGGCGGTGACCTGCTGATCTCGCTGCAGCTCCTGCCGCATGAAATCTATGAGCCGGAGGGCGGGGACCTGTATGGCTCGGTAGAAATTGCGCCGTGGCAGGCCGTGCTTGGCGGCGAAGCCAAGGTTCCGCTGCCGGACGGCAGCAGCGTGAAGCTGAAGATCCCGGCCGGGATGGCCGGAGGCCAGACGCTGCGCCTCTCCGGCAGGGGCCTGAAGCGGCCGAATGGGGCGAACGGTGATATTCTGTTCGCGGTGGAGATTGTGATCCCCGCCGACCTGACGGAGGCGGAGAAGAAGCTGTACCGCCAGCTGTCCGAAGCTGGCAGCTTCCAGGCCGGGCCCAAGCGGAAGGGCCCGGGTGCATCGCGGCGCAAAGCCGCGATGCGTTAAGGGCCGGGCGGGCGCGAGCCCGCGCCGCGGCCGGAACAGGCGGAAACAACGGCAGAAACGCCGTTGTTGGGCGCGCCGCGGTCGCCCGGGTTCCCGGCGAACAAGCAAAACCACAGAAAGGTGATGAAGGAAATGGACTTCAACAAATTAACACAGAAGCTGCAAGAGGCGGTTGCCGCAGCGCAGTCGCTGGCAGCCGCCGCCGGGCATCAGGAGATTGACAATCTCCATCTGCTTAAGGCGCTGCTCCAGCAGCATGAGGGTCTTCTGCCGCGCCTGCTGCAGAAGATGAATATTCCCGTACCTGAGCTGATGCAGGGTACGGAGGAACTACTGCAGCGGAAGCCCAGCGTCAGCGGCTCCGGCGCAGGGACGATGCGGCGGTATGCCTCGCCGTCGCTGATCGCCGTGCTGGAGCAGGCCGAGAAGGAAGCTGCACAGATGCAGGATGAATTCGTGGCGGTGGAACACGCGGTGCTTGCGATGGTGTCAGATTCCGGCAGCGGGAACCGGGAACTCAGCAGACTATTTACCAGCCGGGGCGTGACGCGTGACAAGCTGCTGGAGGTGCTGGCGGAGATTCGCGGCCATCAGCGGGTGACAAGCAGAGAACCGGAAGCGACCTATGAGGTGCTGGAGAAATACGGGCGCGATCTGGTGGCCGAGGTGCGGGCGGGCAAGGTTGACCCCGTCATCGGGCGTGATGGGGAGATCCGCAGGGTCATCCGCATTCTCTCCCGCAAAACCAAGAACAATCCGGTGCTGATCGGTGAACCCGGTGTCGGGAAGACGGCGATTGTTGAAGGGCTGGCCCACCGGATTGTCCGTAAGGATGTACCGGAGGGATTGAAGGATAAGACGATTTTTTCGCTCGATATGAGTGCGCTGATCGCCGGGGCTAAGTACCGGGGAGAATTCGAGGAGCGGCTGCAGGCGGTGCTGAAGGAGATCCGCGAGAGTGACGGACGGATCATTCTGTTCATCGATGAGCTGCACACGATTGTCGGTGCGGGTAAAACCGAAGGCGCGATGGACGCTGGCAACATGCTGAAGCCGATGCTGGCGCGCGGCGAGCTGCACTGTATCGGAGCGACGACACTGGATGAATACCGCAAATATATTGAAAAGGACCCGGCGCTGGAGCGCCGCTTCCAGCAGGTACTGGTCAACGAGCCGGATGTGGAGGATACCATCTCCATTCTGCGGGGGCTGAAGGAGCGTTTCGAAGTCCATCACGGGGTGAAAATCCATGACAGCGCGCTGGTAGCCGCTGGTGTTCTGTCGAACCGGTATATTACGGACCGCTTCCTGCCGGATAAGGCCATCGACCTGGTGGACGAAGCGTGTGCCATGATCCGGACGGAAATTGACTCCATGCCGGGCGAGATGGACGAGGTTACCCGCCGTCTGATGCAGATGGAAATTGAAGAAGCAGCGCTCAAAAAAGAAACCGACGACGCCAGCAAGCGCCGCCTGGAAACCCTGCAGCGTGAGCTGGCCGATCTGAAGGAGAAGCATCTGGGCATGACGGCCCGCTGGGAGAAAGAAAAGTCGGCCATTCAGGGGCTGCGTGAGCTGAAGAAAAAGCTGGAGCAGGCCCGGAAAGACCTGGTGGATGCGCAGGAGGTCTACGATCTTAACAAGTCTGCAGAGCTGAGCTATGGCATTATCCCCGATCTGGAGCGGCAGCTAAAGGCTGCAGAGGATGCCGCTTCGCAGGATCAGGAGAGCCGGCTGCTGCGTGAGGCTGTGACCGAAGAGGAGATCGCCGATATCGTATCCCGCTGGACAGGTGTTCCAGTGACGAGATTGGTTGAAGGTGAACGGGATAAGCTGCTACGGCTGGAGGATACGCTCCATGAGCGGGTAGTTGGGCAGGAGGAGGCCGTCCGGCTTGTGGCGGATGCGGTACTCCGGGCTAGAGCAGGCATTAAAGACCCGAACCGCCCGATCGGTTCCTTCCTGTTCCTCGGGCCGACGGGGGTCGGCAAAACAGAGCTGGCCAAAGCACTGGCGGTGTCGCTGTTCGACCGCGAAGACGGTATGATCCGCATCGACATGTCGGAATATATGGAGAAGCACAGCGTTTCCCGTCTCGTGGGTGCACCTCCGGGGTATGTCGGCTATGAAGAAGGCGGCCAGCTTACAGAGGCGGTACGCCGCCAGCCGTATACGGTGGTGCTGCTGGACGAAGTGGAAAAAGCCCACCCCGATGTATTCAACATCCTGCTGCAGCTGCTGGATGACGGGCGGCTGACCGATTCACAGGGCCGGATGGTGGATTTCAAGAATACGATTATTATCATGACCTCGAACATCGGCTCGCCGCATCTGATTCAGGGCACCGATGACAACGGTGAGCTTACGAATGCTGTCAAGGACCGGGTCATGAAAGAGCTGAGCGGCCATTTCCGGCCGGAGTTCCTGAATCGTATAGACGACATTGTGATGTTCAAACCGCTCCAGTTGGCTGAAATTGAGCAGATTGTGGTCAAGTTGGTAGACGGACTCCGCCTGCGTCTGGCAGACCGCGGCGTTGGGCTTGTACTTAGCGAGTCAGCGGTACGGTTTATCGCAAGAGAAGGTTTTGATCCGGTATATGGTGCAAGACCGCTCAAACGGTTCATCCAGCGGAGTCTGGAGACCCGTGTGGCGCGCGCCCTGATTGCAGGTGAGGCAGAAGAAGGCTCGGTAATAGAGGTCAACGAGGCTGGAGGCGAACTGTCCGTATCGATCAGTCATCCGAAGCCGGCAGAGGCGCTACACACCAAATAATGAAGTGGCCGGGAGCCCGCTTTGAAAATCAAAAAGATAGCGTAGCTGTACCCCGTACAATTCAATAGGCTGCGAAATTCATCGCAGCTGTTGAACTGTATGCTATGCTGCCCAATTTCACTGAGCAAAGCAATCGTATTTTTCCTTCTATCATATTCCAGTTTGTTCCAATAAAATAGATAGATGGTGATGTGATGGCTGGAAATCTAATGACGGCTTGCCGCATGAACCGGGCGGGGGTGAGATAATCAGGAACATATCTTTGTTAAAAGGGATTCGTTATTTTTTCTCGGCGGCAGTCATTGTCTTTGCAATTCTTGTATTTATCAAGCCTAATGAAAATGTACGGTTGCTATTGACGAGCTTAAGCATAAGTATGATGTGTTTATTTCAAGCGATTGAGACCAGAGCCGCACCGGCAAAAGCTGGTTCACGCCAATATGCTAATTATGTGCTGCTGCTGGTTGCATCCGCCGTGAATCTGGCTGCTTCTCTGTATATATTTAGCAGCCTTTTTTAGAGTGCTTATGCTCCAGGCCAACAAGCGTCCACAAGCCGTAAAGGCTGGGGACGCTTGTTTTTTTGGACCTGTCACGATACAGACGCCGGAGCTAACGCACCTGACAAGCCCCCTTACATCAGCTGCTCCTTTATTTTTATATGGCGATACAGCAGATATGCCGAAACAGAGCACAACAGCGCACACAGTCCGATGAAGCCGTAGCCAGCCTGCAGTCCGCGCAGCAGTCCGATTCCCTCCTCTTGTCCCGAGGAGAATAGCTTCTTAATCCCTTCGGTGATGGCACCGATGAAGTAGTTGCCCAGCACGCTGGCAACACCGATGAGGGTGACGACGAAGGTGATTGCCGTATCACTTCCATTGCGGTAGCGGTCAGCGATCAGCGCCATAACTGTCGGGTAAATGGGCGCGATGCCGAGACCGGCGATGGCGAACAACACGGCTCCCGGTTCTCCCCAGAGGATGGCAGCGAAAGTACAGATGCCCGAGAATGCAGAGAACACAATCAGCGACAACGCAAAACCGATCTTGTCCGTCAGGGGTCCGAGCACAAGCCGGGCCAGCGTGAAGCAGAGGAAGAACGCGGACAGCATGCCGGCCGCGGCTGGTGTTTCCCAGCCGTAGGCTTTTTCCAGGAAATTGACCAGCCAGCCGCCGACAGCCAGCTCTGAGATCACGCCGAACGAAAGAACAGCAACCAGCAGCCAAATGACCGGATCACGGGAAATCGCGGAGAGCGGAATCCGGTCCTCTGTCCGTGTGGCATCGCCGGGGAACTTGCCCAGAAACGCTGGAATCATAGGAATCATGGACAGCATCAGAATCATCAGATACACTCCGCGCCAATCCAGCATATGGCCGAATACCGTCACCGTCATCAGCCCGGAGGAGATCAAGGGAGCGACGGTTGAGCTTAGCCCATAGAAGAAGTGGGACAGGTTCATCATCGTCCCGGTATTCTTCACAAAGATCCTTGCTCCAAGCACTGCGAGACCGATTTCCAGCATGCCGTTACCGATATACATCAGGAAAAAAGAGCCTGACAGCGCCGGGTAGCTATGGGAGAGGAAGATGAACACACCGGAAACGGCCATGGAGCCGAAGGCGAGCAAGCTGACCGCCTTGATGCCGATCTTGCGGATCAGCAGGGCAGTAAGGGTGCAAGCCAGCAGATACCCGAGTGAGTTCAGCGACAGCAGGGTACCGAGCTGCATCTCATCCAGCCGGAGATCACTCTGGATACGCGGGATGGCGGGACCTTTAATATTTTCTGAAAAGCCGAAGATCAGATAGCCAATGAATACAGTCAGCAGCTGCAGTGTATAATTGCGTTTGGATGAAGCGGAATGGAGAGCCGGATCAGCTTTCAAGATGTACCTCCTGGAGTTAAAGTGCGTCCTGGTTAGGGTTCTAACCGCATGAGGTTCATTATACCACCGCTCACTCTGTCCAAGGAACCAGATTAGGATGCTGGTCAAGAATGGACATATACTGCTCTTTCCAGCCGTACTGGCCATCAGGATCAAGCAGCATATAGCGCAGATATTTATCCAGCCGGAATTCTGCCTTGGACCAGCCCAGGTGTTTCAGCCGCAGATTGCTTAGCAGATGGGGAAGCTCAAAAACATTCTCCGGCAGCCGTCCACAGTGCTGGGGGAGATCATTCCATGCATAGCTGAAATCCTTGCGGTAGCGGATCAGAAAGGGCCGGTAGCTCAGATGGGAGCGCCAATACTTGTCTTCACGGTAATGACGGTCATCCCAGAAATCGTACAGGCGGAAGCAGAACAGATCGCAGTTGTCCTCACGCAGCAGGCTGTCGATGTCTCCGGCAAACCGCTCTTCAAAAATCTCATCCGCATCCAGACTAAGTATCCATTCGGGATCAGTTTTCACAACTTCCTCCCATTGCTGCTTGCGCAGCTCGGATTCATTGCTGAACTTGGAGATGCTGTTGCGCACAAGGTGAAGCGGAATCCCCTGAAGAACCTCCCGGCAGATGTCAGCCGTACCATCGGTGCTGCCGTCGTCGATGATAACCGCCTCGTCGATGTACTGGCGGTGTGTCTGCAGAACCTGCCGCAGGAACCGCTGGCCTTCATTCTTGACCACCATGGTCAGGGTCAGCTTGGGTCTGCGGAGTGCAGCCCGTCTTTCAAAAGATACAGCAAATTCAGCTGCCGCACGGGCAGCCTTGTTGCTGTCTGTTCCCGCTTCCGGCAGCGGCGCCTTGTGCAGTCGCTGTAGGGCCTCCGCCTCCGTCCAAGGCTTGGCGCCGTCCCGGGCGGCGGGTGGTGCAGCCGCTTCAGCCCCGGCACCATCTGGTGCAGTCCGCTTGTGCCCTTCGTTCTCCCCGGCCCTGTCCTCCGTCTCTTCCGTTGTTTCAGCTTCAGCCTGCCCTACCGCTTCTTCAGCTCTTTCATTCTCTGCGTCCTCCTGAGCAAGAACCTCTGGTTCCACCCCGCAGAGCCGGATGAAATCTGCCACCTTGTCAAGGTCGCTGTCCCTGTACAGGTGCAGCGCCGGATAATGGGTATCCACATAGAGTGGAATGCCCAGGGCGGCGGCGCGGATGCAGAAGTGGCGGTCTTCGCCCCAGTAGGAGATATTGCGGACCCTGTCATAGCTTGCGCCTGCAGTAATCGCCTTACGGCTGATCAGGGTACATGCGCCCAGTCCGCCAACTTCATAGATGCCCGGCTGCTGTAGCTTGGCCAGAAACTGGTGGAATCTGCGGTTGATTTCCTCCTGGCTGAGCTGCTCGCCCGGCTCTGCTTCCCATTGGTTGTATTCATCATGCATCCAGACCTGCGGCTGCAGCAGGGTGCCCGGCTGCCATTGCGTCCAGAAGACCTCGGAAATAATGTCCCTGTCTGTTCCAATCAGGTGCAGCAGCGTGTCCGGGTGCAGAATCAGGTCGGAATCGATCAGGAACAGATAATCATAGTCGAAGGCTTCAGCCCGCCGGATCATCAGGTTCTTGAAGCCCGCCACCTTCCAGACGAGGCTGGAGTTCCAGAAATGGGTTGTATCATTGCGGATATAGGCGTCATGAAGGCCGGAGGATTGCAGGAATACTTCATTTCTGCGGGCTGCAAAGGCCTCAAGCACACGGCTGGATGCCTCATCCTCGTTGTCGTCGATCAGATAGAAATCCAGTTCGAAATTAACGCGCCGCAAGCGCAGCAGAGAATTCAGGAATTCCTGCAGAATCTGCGGCTTCTGGTGAATCGGGCTGCCAAGCAGCACCCGCTTCTTGCTCTCGTTCATCATGGTCCACTCCAGTACAGATAGATGTATGGATTATATGTATTCAATATATTTGCAGAGGTACTGGACTAACCCTCATTTTTTGCGGGATAAAGAGTTCAAACCATGTTTTTCCTTCGTGTTACATTTATGTTAATTCACATCCATTGTAATTCCGAGTATTCCGATAT
The DNA here is from genome assembly GCF_001909085.1 of Paenibacillus sp. P32E. Classification (NCBI taxonomy): domain Bacteria; kingdom Bacillati; phylum Bacillota; class Bacilli; order Caryophanales; family Paenibacillaceae; genus Paenibacillus; species Paenibacillus sp. P32E. The sequence goes on from NZ_LVYY01000077.1 coordinate 218,798, forward strand.
ATAATTCAGAAAAATAAAGAGTGAGCTTGCTCATAGACAATGGAGGAGAGAAAGATATGCGCAGAGGGTTATCTGGGGTTATAGCTATCATATTGTTAACATTTTTGATTAGTGCGTGCTCCGGGGGGAACAACGCCGCATCACCGGCAGCAAGCGGGACGCCGGCGGAATCACAGCAGCCTGCTGCGGGCGAAGGGCCGAAGGATGGTGGAAGCCTGATTATCGGCGTAGCAGCCGACCCGGTAGTGCTTAATCCGAACTATGCGGGTGACCGTGTCAGCCTGACGATTGACCAGGCGCTGTACGCGCCGCTGTTCCAGGTCAACAATGGGAAGAAAACCTTTTATCTGGCGGACAGCCTGACACCATCTGCCGATAATCTTACCTATACACTGAAGCTGAAGAGCGGACTTACCTGGCATGATGGGGAGAAGCTTACAGCCGATGATGTAGTGTTCACTATCGAGAAGATTCTGGATGAGAAGCAGAACAGCTTCCTGCGGGCCAACTTCCTGATTAATGACCAACCAATCACCGCCACGAAGGTGGACGATCTGACTGTGGAATTCAAGCTGCCGCAGGTCAGTCCGGCTTTCGAGGCTACGCTGGTGCAGGTCACTCCGATTCCAAAACACATTTTTGAGAATGAAACCGATATTGAGAAAAGCACCAAAAACGCTGCTCCGATAGGCTCCGGCCCATTCAAGTTCAAAGAATACAAAGCAGGCGAATATCTGACACTGGAGCGTTTTGACAACTATTTCGGCGGCAAGCCGCACCTGGATTCAGTGACCTACCGGATTGCCAAGGATGCGAACGCAGCCAATCTGGCCTTGCAGAACGGTGAAATTAATGTGCAATACCTTGATCCTAAGGATGTAAGCACGATTCAAGCGACCAACAACTTTGAAATCCTGCCGTACGCCGAAGGACGTTTGTCGTATCTGATGTTCAATGCGAACAGCGATACCGGTGTCCTGGCCAAAAAAGAAGTCCGTCAAGCCCTGTCACTGGCACTCAGCCGTGATGAAATCATCCAGACCGCCTACACTTCCAGTGAATATGCGGATCCGGCTAAATCCTTCCTGACTCCGGATGCATTGTACTTCACGAATGATGTGCCAACCTTTGATAACGATGCAGCGAAGGCCAAGGAAATGCTCCAAGCCGCAGGAGTCAGCAATCTGAAGCTGAGATTCATCGTGCAGAGCGGCAACAAGGCACAGGAAGCCATCTCGCTGTATGTACAGCAGAAGCTGAAGGCCGTCGGCGTGGATGTTGAACTGAAGAGTATGGATTCTTCGGCCTGGGTCCAGAAGTTCATTGACCTGAAGGCTACTGATTTCGAACTGGCCCTGACCGGCTATATTATGGGTTATGATCCAGATGCTTACCGCATTCTGTTCACCTCGGGAGCGTCTTCGAACTATTCGCATTATGCGAATCCTGAAGTCGACAAGCTGTTGAATGAAGGTGCGGGCGAAGCCGACCCAGCCAAACGTGCGGATATTTACAAAAAAGCGCAGGAGATTGTCGCCGGGGATGCGCCGATCTATCCCATCGCATATACCAAAACCGTTGTCGCTATTTCCAAGAACTACGGCGGTCTTGAAGAAGCGGTACTGAAGCCTGTCGTGATTTTCGAAGACCTGTCCAAGATCTATCAGAAATAAGCGCGGGAAAAATAAGTGCGGGAAAAAATAAGCTGGGCCGCCCAGCTTATTTTTTTGCCGGCGGGGAGCGGGAGAAGCTGCGTATGAGACAACTCATCGTACGAAGATTGCTGCAAACACTGCCGATGCTGTTCTTTGTGTCGGTAGTGTGCTTTACCATGATCAAGCTGGCTCCGGGAGATCCGGTGCTGTCTTTTGTTACACCGAATATGCATGCGGATGACATTGAGCGTATCCGTCATAACCTGGGACTGGACAAACCGGCCTATATTCAGTATTTCATCTGGATCAAAGAAATGGCACAGGGGAACTTCGGGTATTCCCTGGTTAATCACCAGCCCGTCCTTGGGCAAATTCTGGAGCGCCTGCCGGCAACCGCCGGTCTGATGGGCAGCGCGATTGCGCTGGCTGTGCTGCTCTCGATTCCGCTCGGCCTGATTGCCGGAGCGAACCGCAACCGCTGGGCCGACAAGCTGATTAACTTCATTTCTTATGTTGGAATCTCCATTCCATTATTCTGGCTGGCGATTCTGCTGATGTACCTGTTCGCGATCAAGCTTCACCTGCTCCCAAGCATGGGCATGCGCACCATTGGGGTAGAATCCGCGGCGGATGTGCTTAAGCACGGCATTTTGCCTTGCTCCGTGCTGGCCTTTGGTTTTCTTGCCGGTTATGTGCGTTATATCCGCTCCAGCACTATTGGGCAGCTGAAGGAGGAATATGTACAGATTCAGTATGCTTTTGGCTCCAAAAAGTCAACGATATTGTTCCGTCATGTCCTGAAGCATGTGCTGCTGCCGGTGATTACGCTGCTCGGTATGTCGATGGGGGATCTGGTGGCGGGTGCTATCGTGACGGAGACGGTTTTTTCCTGGCCGGGCATTGGCTCACTGGGCATGACAGCAGTCAAGGGAATGGATTATCCGCTAATCATGGGGATTACCCTGTTCTCCTCCCTGATGCTGATCTTTGGCAATCTGGTGGCAGATATACTCTACAGCTTCGTGGACCCGCGAATCCAACTAAAGGGGTGACCTCATGAACCGCAGTAAATGGAAAAATGTAAAAGACGAGCTGTTTGCGAACGGTCTGGGTGTCGCCGCCTTGCTGACTCTGATCGTGTTCACGCTTGGGGCAGTGTTTGCCTTTCTGTCCGGCTATGATCCCAATGCCATGGAGGCCATGGCCCGGCTCAAGCCGCCGGGTGCCGGCCACTGGTTCGGTACGGACGATTATGGCCGCGATTATGTGGCGAGAGCGCTATACGGCGGGCGCATCTCTCTCCTGGTCGGCTTCGCTTCGATGATTGTGGCAACAGGCATCGGGGCTACCATAGGTGTAATCAGCGGTTACTTTGGCGGCTGGCTGGATAATCTGCTGATGCGGATGCTGGATGTAATCATGTCGATCCCGTCCTTTCTCATTCTGCTGCTGCTCAGCGTGTATTTGAAGCCAAGCGTCGGTAACCTTATCATTATTATTGCCCTCTTGATGTGGATGAACGTGGCCCGGGTCGTCCGGGCGGAGACGATGACGATCAAGGAACGTGAATATGTGCTCTATGCCAAAGCTTCAGGACAAAGCGCCTCCGGCATCATTTGGCGGCATATTCTTCCCGGCCTGGTCCCGGTCATTATCGTAGGTGCGACGAACAATATCGCTTCAGCGATTATGATGGAATCCTCGCTGAGCTTTCTCGGGTTTGGCGTGCAGCCGCCGAATGCGACGTGGGGCAGCATGCTGAACAGCGCGCAGGGCTATATTGCCCAGGCGCCTTATCTCGCGCTGTTCCCGGGTCTTTTGATCCTGCTGACTGTACTGAGCTTTAATGTGCTGGGTGATATTTTACGTGTCGGCTTTGAACCGAAGCTGATGCGGAGATAGGGAGAGTGAAGACATCATGACAAAGCGGCTGCTGTCTGTTGAGGATTTACAGGTTTCGTTCGCTACCCGGGATGGGGAGAACCAGGCCGTCCGGGGGGTCAGCTTTCATATCGATGCTGGTGAAACGGTGGGGATTGTCGGGGAATCCGGTAGCGGCAAAAGTGTCACGGCCAAAGCGATCATGTCGTTGATTACGCCTCCGGGACGCATAACAGCCGGGAATATCGAGTTTCGGGGCGAGCGTCTGACCGGACTTTCAGAGAAGGAGTGGCGGAGTCTGCGGGGCAACCGGATCGCGATGGTCTTTCAAGACCCGATGACCTCCCTGAATCCGGTGAAAAAAATCGGCCAGCAACTGACGGAGGTCATCCGCAGGCACCGTGGATTGAATAAAGAAGCGGCGGTTGCCGAAGCAGCCAGGATGCTGCTCCAGGTAGGTATCCAGAATCCGGAGCAGCGTCTGAAGCAGTATCCGCATGAATTCAGCGGCGGAATGCGTCAGCGCGTAATGATCGCCATGGCATTGTCCTGCCAGCCGGAGCTGCTGATCGCTGACGAGCCGACAACAGCGCTGGATGCGACGATACAGGCGCAGATCCTGGACCTGTTCAAGGAACTCAAAGAGAATTCTGATACGGCCATCGCATTGATTACCCATGATCTGGGTGTGGTCGCCCAGGTCTGCACCCGCGTGATTGTGATGTACGGGGGGCTGATTATGGAGGAAGGGACGGTGGAGGATATCTTTTACCGTCCCCGGCATCCGTACACGGAGGGCTTGCTGCGCTCGATTCCGAAGCGCGGCGGTGGTTCACGTGAGCGGCTGATTCCCATTGAAGGCACACCGCCGGATCTGCTCGACCCGCCGCCGGGATGCCCGTTCATGGAGCGCTGCCCCCATGCTTTTGCCCGCTGCAGCGAACGCCCGCCTGTAGTAGAACTCACTCCGGGCCACCGCTCTATGTGCTGGCTGGCGGAGAGTACGCAGGATCAGACTGCAGTTCATGCTGAGGGGAGGAATTCCGGTGAGTGAGAGCAAAGTATTGGTGGATGTGAATAATCTTCAAAAGCACTTCTCTAAAGGCAAGGATATGCGCGGACGCGATACAGCTGTGCTGAAGGCTGTCGATGGCGTAAGCTTTCAGATCCGCCAGGGAGAAACCTTCGGGCTGGTGGGCGAATCGGGCAGCGGCAAGTCCACAGTGGGGCGCTGCCTGCTCCGGTTGTATGATTATACCGGCGGTGAGGTTTTCTTTGATGGCCAGCCGCTTGGCAAGCTTGGGGAGAAGGGACTCAAGCCTTTCCGCCGCCGCATTCAATCGATCTTTCAGGACCCGTACTCTTCCCTGAATCCGAGCTTGAATGTGCTTGAACTGATCAGTGAACCGATGAAGATCCATGGCATCTATAAGGGCAAAGAACGCAAGGAGGCGGTCGCCGCACTGCTGGAACGGGTAGGGCTTAAGCGGGAGCATCTGTACCGTTTTCCCCATGAGTTCAGCGGCGGGCAGCGGCAGCGCATCTCCATTGCACGGGCATTGTCGGTCCGGCCAGAATTTGTCGTCTGTGACGAGCCCATTTCGGCGCTGGACGTTTCGGTTCAGGCCCAGGTCGTCAATATGCTGGAGGACCTGCAGTCCGAGTTCGGTCTCACCTATCTGTTCATTGCCCATGACCTGTCGATGGTCCGGCATATATCGGACCGCATCGGTGTCATGTATGGCGGACGGCTGGTTGAGGTAGCGGACAGCGACGAATTGTATGACAACCCGCTCCATCCCTATACTAAGGCACTGCTATCCTCCATTCTGGAGACGGACCCGCGTAAGGGCAGCCAGAGAATCAGGCTGGAGGGCTATTCTGGTGAACGGGAAGCAGCTGCACAGGCAATGCTGCGTGAAGTAAGCCCGGGCCACTATGTGGCTCTTGACTGAATACAGCACCAATTTACAATGATAATGGGAGGTAATGAGATGACAGAGACCGTACAAAAAGTAAAATTGTCGCAATGGGATGCCCTGCTGGTAGAATCTCTGCGGTCCCTCGGCTGGTCCGATGACGAACTGCTGCGCAGAGTAGAGGCAGGCGAACTGCCGGTGGATGAAAGTGAATATGAATTTGATTATGCCCAGCTGGCCGTTCTGGCGGGTGAGCAGCCGGAAACATTCCGCCAGGCGGTAACGCAAGGCTACCAGATCAAATACAATACCATTCGCGGCATTCGCAGCTGGATTTCTGTTGCTCTTGGCAAGCAGGCCGAGCTGGAGCTGGAGGAAGGTAAGGAAGCGGCTGAAGTGGCTTTGACCGAAGCCGAGAAAGACAGACTGGCTTCTGTGCTCTCCTTCGGCTGGCAGATTACAGGCGGGCCATCAGGTACTGGCGGAACCGGAGTATACCGGATTGAGCCGATCCAGAGATAAGTGTGATGTGAAACGTGAGGACAGGCAATAGACAGTTATTCGCCTATGGCTGTTCCAAACGCAGGTAAAACTGAAAACCGGACCGGGCAAGAGCTGCCCCAGTCCGGTTATTTTTTTCATCTATTTGTGCTTTTTCAGCAATAAGGGTAAGCGTGACCTACATATTCAACTGGATCTTACGGGTGCTGAGCACACCTTCCAGGCCGGTAGGGTCTGTGCTTACTTTGCGGGAGACGAATTTCTCAGCCTGCTCTGAAGTGCGGATACGGAGCGGCTTGGTCTCCATTTGCACCAGGTCCCACATCACTTCGGCGACGGAGTCAGCGGTCTGAGGCTCCGTATTACGCTCAAGGAACGTGGCTCTGTAGGCATCCAGAATCGGCTTATATTCGTCTTCCAGAATGCCACCGGTATTGGCTACATGACCAAGCACGGTGTTGTTGAACTCCGTGGCAATTGCCCCGGGCTCAAGCAAAGAGATATCAATGTTGAACTGTGGTTTGTAATAGGTAGCCATACTTTCCAGCAGGCCTTCCAGAGCGAACTTGCTGGCACAGTAGATCTCGTTCATAGGCTGGCCCACTAGTCCGCCCACGCTGGAGGTCGCCACAATATGTCCATATCCGGTCTTCCGAAGCAGAGGAAGCGCCGCACGGATCGTATGCATCACCCCATAGACATTGGTGTCAAATACGCGGTGGATATCTTCAATCGGTGCTTGTCCAAGCGCCCTGAGGTAGCCGAAGCCAGCGTTGCAGAACAATACATCCAGGCGGCCTTGCTCCTGCTCAATCTGATCGATTACCCGCTGAATGCTGTCAGGTTCTGTGACTTCCAGTTCTACGAATTTCAGATGAGGCACTTCGCTGTAACGCTCCTGATCCCGTTCCAGGTTGCGGGTTCCCGCATAGACAGTCCAGCCTTCCTTAGCGAATTTTAGAGCCGAAGATAGCCCGATTCCGGATGATGCGCCGGTGATGCAGATAATTTTCCCCATAAAGGTTAAGCCTCCAGTTCTTAAAATATAAGGATGTATAGGTTTCGCGCTATAAATCATACTTCTATTTCCCGCTGAAACGGATTTCTGAAAGCGATACGTAGTATCGCTGCTTCAGGAGCATAAGCTTTTACAAGAAGCGAAGCCGTTTCCACTGGCATATTATAACATATAACAGTCCAGCTCCCGAAATCCGACATAAAGTTAGTGTTTTCGCAGATTTGAAGAGGCTTGCAGTTGCTATAAGTGATTTGGGTAATGTAGACTATATGATAAAGTCTTAATTGCAAGCGAATGGAGAGGAACAGAGGAACAATGGATGTATTTAAGCGTTATTACGCGAATTTAACAGTTCGGCGCTTTTTGATTTTGGCGCTGATCGCACTGTTGCTGTACAGTATCCGGGATATGCTCAACCTGGTGCTGCTGACGTTTTTGATTGCTTATGTAATGAATAGCTTTCAGGTGCTGCTGTCCAAGCAGATCGGCAAATTCGTCAAGGTGAACAGCAAGGTTATTATTGTCGTCTTGTACCTCGCCCTAATCACGATGATTGTGCTGGCGCTCGTCAAATATCTGCCCAAAGTGTATACGCAGATTAAGCAGTTGACCGATTTTCTAACCACTCTAACCTCTGAAGATCTCCCGCAGAACGAAATTACACAGTACCTGTTCAATCAGTTGAAGGATTTGAATTATGAATCCTATATGACCCACGGCATTGGATATGTGCTCAAAATTAGTAACTGGGGGACCACCTTCGTATTAGCAACTATTCTAAGCTTTGTCTTCATCCTTGAGAAAACCCGCATTGTTAACTTTACTTCCCGTCTGAGAGACAGCAAGATTGCCTGGTTCTATGTGGAACTGGAGTACTTTGGCAAGAAATTCATCTCTTCTTTCGGCAAGGTTATTGAAGCACAAATTCTCATTGCTCTTTTCAATACCCTGTTCACTGTGGTGGGCTTATGGATCATGGGCTTCTTTTTTGAGCCGTTCCCGTACCTTTTCGCGCTGGCGATCATGATCTTCCTGCTTAGCTTGATTCCGGTGGTTGGGTTTTTGATTTCACTCATTCCGTTGTGTATCATCGGCTACAATATCGGTGGTCTCGTAATGACGCTGTACGTGCTGGGACTGATTGCTGTGCTGCATTTCATGGAAGGCTACTTCCTGAATCCGAAGCTGATGTCCTCCAAAATGAATCTGCCCATGTTCTACACCTTCATTGTGCTGTTGTTCTCCGAGCATTATATCGGCGTATGGGGTCTGATCCTTGGGATTCCTATTTTCGTCTTTTTCCTCGATATTCTGGAGGTTACCCGGGATAAACCTAAGGTGTAAGCCTTGCCTGCCGAAGTTCAATAGCAAGTGGAAACGGCTTCGCCGTCCTTATACGGACGGAATCCGTTTCAGCGAGAAATAGAAGGATGATTTATAGCGTGAAACCTATAAATCCTTATATTTTTACCAAACCAAAGTGACATTCCTGCTGACCGTAGTGTGAATGTCGCTTTTTTTGAATTGTCCGAAGGACAAATGGGCCTGCTCATAGAATGAAAGCAAATAAAAACGCTCCCGAAATTAATCGAGAACGTCGATTGGTTAGGCAGCGCACTTTGGGTGAAAAAGAGATTCAACTACGACTAAACTACATAATACTAGAAGCTTGATGGATGTTCTTAGTATTTGAATTCGCACCTCTCTGATCAGAAGTTTGTATCCGATATTGTTCAAACAGATCGACACAAGTGATTGCTATACTCTCATTGTTAATTCTAGCCGATGAGGCCACCGGGCTTGAAACAACGGCATAAATGCCGTTACTGGCGCGCAGCAGGCTGCAGGTGGCGCATCAACGACGCCGTTGCCCAACTAAAACAGGCTGTCTCCTAAGCAGTTCATTTCTGCGGAGGAGACAGCCTGTTTTTCCAGACTATATAGAGTGTATGTACCCTCTGTCAGCCGAATGAAGTCATTACACTTTGGGTCACGATCTCTTGTAATTCGGCTTTTTGTGCGGCATATTGCTGCCGGGTGATGTTGCCGCTGGCGAGGCGTTGATTAAGCTGCTGTGTAAGCTGGTTCACCTGCAAATTAATGATGTTTTCAATATTTCCACCGTTCTCTACAGCGATATCCTTCAGCGACTTGCCATCGTACAGCGCGTCATACAGCTCTTGATCGGAGGATTGATTCAACGCTTCCAGCAAATCATCTTTCTCGGCTACATTGGTGGCAGACCATTTGGCGACTGGACTCGCATTTGCGATGGGTTTGCCCCAGGTAGTTCCACCGAAGGAGATCGCTACAATCATGCTCCCGACAATCATCACTCGTTTAATATTCATACCATTCATCCTCTTTTCAAGTTATATTATATCGGCACAGGGTTATTAGTTTCATGGGTTAGGATACTTATGCTTAAATTCATTGTAACCGGCAAAGCTGAGGTTAAGCTTAACTCTTCTTTAAGATAACCTAAAGAATAGGCCTCTGCCGGATACTACGTTTTACATCATACGGGGTCTCAACTATTTTCAGGCAACGGGAACATTTCCGCATGGTGTCCGTCTGGAAGTATATGTGGAATTAGGGGCAAGATTAAGGCTGAACAGGCCGGGCATGAAATAAATAACCGCAAGTGAAGGAGGTGAACCTCAAATGACCAAAAAAGTGCTGGTAGTCGATGACGAGCCTGGTATTGTAAATGCGATTGCCTACGCGCTGAGGCGTGAAGGTTATGAGGTGGATACCGCCGGAGACGGCGAAGAGGCGCTTGCCAAAGCGCAAATTTTTCATCCCAATGTGATGGTGCTGGATGTGATGATGCCGAAGCTGAACGGGTATGATGTATGCCGCAAGCTGGAGGACCGTGATGACATCGGGATTATATTGCTCACCGTCAAAAATGACATTGTCGATAAAATCGTCGGCCTGGAGCTGGGAGCGGACGATTATATGACCAAGCCGTTTGAGATCCGCGAGCTGCTGGCCCGGGTAAAGGCGCTGCTGCGCAGGCTGGAGAAGAATACGGCCGAGGCCAAAAGCGAGCTAATCGAATATGGTGCGCTTCGGGTTCACCAGGACCGGAGATCTGTCCAGCTTGGAGAGGAACTTCTGGAGCTGACACCGAAGGAGTTCGATCTCCTGCACCTGCTGCTCTCCCATCCGCAGCGGGTCTATATGCGCGAAGAACTCCTGGAGCAGGTCTGGGAAATGGACTATGCCGGCGGTACGCGCACAGTAGACATTCACATCCAGCGGCTGCGTAAAAAACTGGGCGAGCCCTACCAGAATATTCTGCAAACCGTCTATGGGGTGGGCTACAAGGCGGTTCCGGCGGGTAGCTTCGCATGAGGATTAGCATCAAGCTGAAATTCAGCCTGTTTCTGGCGGTGCTCTTGATTCTATCGATTAGCATCCTGAGCTATTTCGTACTGCAAGGAGTAGAGCGTAACCAGCAGGCACAGATCGAGAGTGCACTCGCCCAGCATGTCAAAACAGTAAATCTGCGCGTCAAACAGACCTATTATACCGGCACACGGCTTGAGCCGCAGGCATTCATGCAGCAGCGGGGGAAAGCGCTGGCTGTAGAGCTGGCCGGGTTCACCGGGCTGCAGGTGACGCTGTACGATGCAGACGGGCAGCAGGCGGGGACATCCCGGCAGGGGGGGGACCTAGCGGCGGAGCAGAAACCCGCCGAAGCGCTAGCCTATGCGCTGCAGAACAAAATCGCCTACCAGAGCGCCGGCGATACCATGCTCTATCTGGCGCCGCTGCAGGGGCCTGATCAACAGATGGGGGTGATCCAGCTGGAGTATCCGCTGCAGGATGCCCAGAGCTTCCAGCGGACGCTGTTGAATCTCTTCCTGACCACGGGCGCCGCAGTTTTGGTCTTGAGCTTCATTGGCGGCTACCTGTATTTCAACAAGGCCGCCGCAGCCATCGGGCGGCTGAAGAGGGCGGCGGAATCGATCCGCCGCGCCGAGTACATCTCCGCTCCCCCGGTCAAGCGCAAAGATGAGCTGGGGGAGCTGGCTGAAGGCATTTACTTCATGAGCCGGGAGATCGACAGCAGCATTGCCGCGAAGGATGAAGAGCAGCGCAAGCTGCAGCTCGCCGTGCAGAAGCTTCAGGCACTGGAGCAGCAGCAGAAGCAATACATTGGCAATATCAGCCACGAATTCAAGACGCCGCTGACTTCAATCAAGGCCTATGTCGATCTCTTGAACATGTACGATGATGATCCCGAGCTATTGTCGGATGCCAAGCTCAGTATTGCGAAGGAGACGCAGCGGCTCTATGAAATGGTGGAGAAGGTGCTGCAGCTGACGGCGCTGGAGAAATATGATTTTGAATCCCAGGCGGAGCTGCTGGAGGTAGCGGGCGTATTGCAGGATATCTGCGGCCGCATGAAGGGCAAGGCAGAACGGTACGGGCTCACCATCACGCTGGACGTACAGCCGGCGCAGATCTGGATCGATAAGGAAAGCTTCATGCATATCTTCATCAATCTGCTGGATAATGCGATCAAATATAATGTCCCGCAAGGGACGGTTCATCTTCACAGCGTGGTCCGGGATCACCGGGTCTGGATCATGGTCAGGGATTCCGGCATTGGCATTCCGGCAGAATTCAGAGAGAAGATTTTTGAGCCCTTCTACACCGTAAACCGTGACCGCTCCCGACAGTCTGGAGGGACAGGATTAGGTTTGTCTCTGGTCCGTAATCTGGTGGAGAAGCAGAACGGAACCATTACCCTGCTGGAGCCGGACGGTGAAGGTGCGGCGTTTCAGCTGTCTTTTCCCGTCATGACCTGAAGGGCTTAAGTTTACAACTTGGAAACATCCGGCGGGTTATTTAGAAATAAGTATCCGTTATGCTGGGAGCAACTCAATCAGGGGGGAACCATACTATGAATCCTGACCAAAATTTCAGGCCAGGCAAAATGGTGCAGATGCTGCTGTGCAGTGCTGTTCTTCTGTCCATAGCTGCCTGCAGTACAGAGAATACGGATTCACGTCAGACTGTCGAGAAATCCGGCAAAAAAATCACGGTCATGGATAATACCAGTGAATCCGTCTATACGAAGCTAAAGCTTGCGGGTATCGAAAAAACGGAGGGCATACGGGGGTTGGATTTTGTCAGTGAGGAGGTCATAGTACTCGATAAAGAGAACCGTAATCTCCCTCCGCAGACGGTGGAAGGCCAGGAACGGTATCCGCATAATCTCTATCTCCGCACGCTCTCTTCGGGTGTGGACACGCCTCTGCAGGAGGGGGAGAAGAATTATGGTGCGGCGCAGCTGTCCCCGGACAAAAGCCGGGTTTTTTACAAAGAACTCTATGAGGCTACCGGACTTGGTTTCATTATGAATCTGGCCACGGGTGTATCTGTGAAGGCGAGTGCTGCAGAGTTCCGAAGTGAGGAAGGGTCATGGGCCGACAATGAACATGTGCTTTTCCCGGATATGGAAGGAAATATTGTAAAAGCAGACGTGAACGGCAAGCAGGAAACGGTGCTGAAGACTGGCATTCCTTACGTTCATGAGGTTGTCCAGTCCGGCAGCCGGATTCTTTATATTACGGGGGAAGACAGCCAGCTCAGCGCCTATGATACCGAAACGAAGCAGACCAAGGTGCTGAAAAAGAATGTGATGTGGGCGATCCCGTCACCGGACGGGAGCAGACTGGCGATTGTAGAGCGGACGAAGCCTGGAGAGATGGTGCTGCTGATCTGCGATAGTGAAGGCAGCGAACAGTCCCGGCTGGCGGCAGGCCAGCAGATCTTCGGGACCAGCTGGTCACCGGACGGCAGCAAGCTGGCCTATGTAACCACATCCGCTAACGCTGCCGAGGACCAGGATGGCCTGTTCATCACCGAGGTGGAGACGGGGGAGCAGACGCCTGTGCTGAATGACATTGAGGTGGCGGACCAGCTGCGCTGGAGTCCCTCGGGCAAAAAACTGCTGGCATCCGTTTCGGTCCTGAAGGATAATGCATATCAGTTCATTACGTATGTTGTAAAACTGTCTTAACCGGCCTTTGTTTGGCTTATTTTGAATTACCCTATAGAATACCCAACAGAGCATAGGCCGCCCCCTGTTCAGGATAGCGGCCTATGCTCTGTTGGGGCTGGCGTTTAATCTTTAGCTCAGCTACTTTTTGCGAGAGTAAATTTTCCAAGCTCATCCTGAAGCTGTTGCGCACTAGCGCTTAGCAGACTGGAGGAGGCTTTTACTTCTTCCATGGACGATAATTGTTCTTCAGCCGCCGCCGCCATATTTCTTGTTTCGTCGGCGGCATTTTTTGAAATGTCGACCATTTTTGTAACCGTCGCTGTGATTTGCTCCGTACCCGCAGAGACTTCTTGCGCTGATGCAGATAGATCAAGGCATATCTGCCGATTTCAGGCTCCGAAAGTTGAGTGATTAGAGCCTGTGAGTGTGATGTTTGTGTAAAAATGTTTATATATAACATTTAATTACAAAATTCCCCTTACTTCGACAAAGGCAATGTGATATATTTTGAACGAAATTGAAAAATAACCAATTTTTTCTGAAAGACGATGAAAATGGAGGCGAGTAGATGGAAGCTCTGGTATGGTCATCCAACCACAAGCTGGAACTCTGCGAATGTGAGGAGCCGCAGATTGCAGCGGCGGATGAAGTCAAAATCCGGATTGAGATGACAGGTGTGTGCGGAACGGATCTAGCGGTCATAACCGGTAAAGAGGAGGGGGTTCCAGATATTATTCGCGGTCATGAGGCTGTGGGAACCGTCGTAGAAATCGGCAGCAGCGTCGACCGCGTGAAGGTGGGAGACCGAGTAGTGATTGATCCGAATCAAAGTTGCGGTGAATGTTACTTTTGCCGGAAGAACCAGCCTAACCTGTGTACGGGCATAGACGGAAAGGGAATGCCCATTGCAGGCTTGAATCGAAATGGGACATTCACTTTTTTTTTCTCAACTGCACAAACGTTTGCGCATAGAATTCCGGACCATATGAGCTGGGAGACGGGGGTTTTGATTGAGCCGCTTGCATGTGTGCTGCACAATTTCAAGGAGGCTGGCGTTTCAGCAGATGATAAGGTCCTTGTTCTCGGGTCGGGCCCAATGGGTATTTTATGCCAAATGGTCAGCAAATCGATAGCAGCACTCACTGTTGCGACAGAAATTAACCCCTACCGGCTCGCCTTTGCAAGAGAAATTTCAGATTTCGCTATGACACCATCCCAACTCAATGAAGCCACCGTAAACGAGATCTGCTCGGGCCACAAATTTGACCTGATTATCGATACGGTGGGCACCCAGCTCGAATTCGCAGAGAAATGGATTGAGCGTGGAGGCCGTATTGTTCCTTTTGGGATTAATGCGAAATACCGGTATACCTTTTCCCCTACCAAATTTGCACAGCAGGCGATCAAAATTATCGCAGCAGGGGAGTACCGCAACATGTTCGAGGAGGCTTTACGATTTGCTGCCGAGACACCGGAATTGAAGAAACTAGTGACTAGAAAAGTGAAGTTGAATCAGCACGAAGCAGCGATAAACGAGCTTATCGGCTATGAATTGGACACTTCGAAACCGGTTGAGAGTGAAACGTTAAAGACGGTTTTTGTTCCGTAAACATAGAACTACGATCAACGAGAGGTGGCACCTGCTAATGAGCAATGACAGCAAATTAAGACTTGTTCAGGATTACTTGTCTTCTCACAAGGATAAAGACGTTGAGCCGATTTGGATACCTGCGGTGTGGAACGAGTGCCAATATGAACGTGTTCTCTTCGCCAAAGAGGGTGAAATTTGTGTACACCCGTATGATTTTATGACGGAGCACTTCAAGTATTTGGACAAGCTTTCGTGGAGGTATTTGCTCAAGGAGCGCACGAATCTGGATGACAGTGCTATCTATTCCGCGCTTGTCCGTTACTCAACAGCTTGGGATTACAATCATGATGGAACAACAGAGTCCGGTACTTTTTTGCGGTTCTGTATTCTTCTGCCGCTGCTGAAAAGGATGGGTATCAATATTTTATATATGCTTCCGGTCAACCAGTATAGCACGTTGAACCTGAAGGGAGACATCGGATCACCTTACGCTGTGCAATCGTTATTCCGTCTGGATCAGAACCTGCATGACAGCCTGCTCGACGGCATGGACAACTTCACCATTCACGATGAGCTTGGCGCTCTGGTAGAAGCCTGCCATTTGCTTGATATTAAGACTGTTGTCGATTTTATTCCGCGCGTAACAGCGAAAAACAGTGAGTTCATAGCCGAGCATCCTGATTGGGTGTATTGGATCAAGACTGATGCTCTTGAGGGTTTTGCGCCGCCTTCGATTCCAGAGCTTGGTTTTTTTGAGGAATGTACGCCTGACAAGCTGGAGCTGGTCTATCGAAGCCAAGAGACTGAAGCGTTTCTTCAGAAGTTTTCACAGCCGCCAAACGAACTGAATCCAGTCATTTGGCAGCAATTAAGAGAAAGGGTTGCCAGAACCGGAGAAGAAATACTGACTTTGGTGGAGCAGGAACTGGGGATAACGACTTCTCCGGCGCATTCTGACTGGATTAATGATGTGCAACCGATTTGGACAGACATTACGTTCTTGCGCCTCTATAAGGATTTCTCTCCGCAAGTGAGACATCTTATAAGTCCGGATCAAGCGCCATTTGTACTGTTCGATACCATTAAATGCAATGACTACCCTGGAGAAGAACCCAATCTTGAGCTGTGGGATGTTCTGGAGCAGGCAGTACGGTTTAATCTCGAAACGTATGGGATTGACGGCTTCCGGATTGACATCGGACATGTGCTTCCGACTCCGCTGCTTACCCGTATTTTTGACACGATTAAAGAGATAAATCCGAATGCCATATTGATCAGCGAAGACTTGTTTAACCGCAATCACAAGAAAGCGGCCAGCACCGGCTACAATATTATGCTTGGCAGCGGATGGAATGTCATGACGCAAATGACGAAGGACAATCTGGTTGCCTACCTGGAGGAACTGCCTGAGTTAAATATCCATGTGTTTGCCTGTGCAGAAACGGCAGATACACCCCGGATCACGAGCCGGGGCGGCGTAGAGGTTGCCCGTATGACCGCGGTATTTAATCAGTTTCTTCCGAACGCAATTCCATACGTGACAACCGGTTATGAAATGAACGAAGAGCAGCCATTGAACTGCGGTCTTGGAGACAATACGAACGGAAGCGACATCCCGCGCGCATTTTTTAATGTCCTGAAGATTAATTGGACGAATCCTGCACCGCTTCTGCCACTGCTGGCTGAGCTAAGTGACTTCAAAAAAGACTGGCTCGAGCTGGTCAAGCCGGACAATTTCTTTGTGGCTGAATCACCGGACGGTACTGTGCTCTACGGATACATGCGTGGCGATCTAACGATGCTGTGCTGCTTTAATTTGAATGCTGATGCTAGCTCTGAAATCGATTTAATGGCTGCCGTCCCTGGCCGCGGTCCAATGACTGTGGCACTGGATAGCTCCTTAACTACCGGTAGCATAGGTCAGTCGCTAGACAACTTACTGCTTGCACCCAATCAGGCTGTGGTGCTTGTCAGCAACAATAGTCAATTAAAGGAGAGAGGCTGCTATGCAGAAGAACAACAAAGAACTCGTCTTATGGCATGAATTTGATGGTCCGGGGGATACCTCGATTGAAGTGCTGGAGGGAATCTGCAAGCTGTACACGGAGCGCTTTGGTATACAGGTGACCCCACAAGTGATGAACATTACGGAGCTCATTACGGGTCTGAACGGAGTCAAGGACACCTGTCAGGGTCCGCAGCTGGCAATGGTTCCTGCGGACATGTCCTCCTATGTCGAGAACGGGCTGTACTCCGAAGTGCCGGGCGGGCTGTTTGCCGATGTGCTCACGGAAGGTGCTCTTTCAACAATGCAGGTAAATGGTGTTCAGTATGGTGTACCGGTATTACGGGGCAACCATCTGGTTGTCTATTACAATAAAGAGATTTATGCCAGTGCGCCGACGACATGGGACATATTCGAAGAGGCCGCGGAGCGGCTGTCGGCTCAGGGCATCGTGCCAATCGGGGCAGATCTACAGCAAGGCTATTGGTTTATTCCGTTCCTCTCGGCATTTGGCGGTTGGCCTGTAGAGGCAGGCAAGCCGAATCTTGCCACCTCTGAAATGAAGCAGGCGCTTCATTTCATCCGCAACAAGATGGACCAAGGTGTACTCACCAGTCTCGACGGCTCACACGGACTGCTTGAGCAGTTCATTGACGGTAAAATCGGCGCGATTATTTGCGGCGAGTGGATTTATAACCATCTGGACAAGCATATGAAACATAAGCTTGGGGTTTGTCAGCTTCCAGTCATTGCAGGCCGGCAATCATTGTCCATGTCTTCATCCATCGGTCTGATTTACCCTAATCATTCGTTAGCGTCGGAGGAACGGGAGAATATCTTATCGTTCACGCGTTTTATGCTAAGCGAAGAATGCCAGTCGATGTGGGCGTTCCAGGTACAGCGGATTCCGGCTCATGAGGAGGTGCAGAATCATCTGGCCGCTTCTGCTGCGCCTAACAAAAAAGAGATTCTGTCGCTTCTGAATCATGCGCGCCCGATGCCAATCGATTCATTCATGATCCATATCTGGGAGGCGCTCAGTGCCGGTCTGAACGAACTGCCTAAGAGTAATCCGGAACAGGCGCTCCAAAAAATGGATCTGACGATCCAGAAATCTTTAAGCGCATTTCAAAGCTAATAAGAGATGGGGAGAAGCGAAATGAAAACTACTATATTCAGCCAAATTTCTATAGATGGAAAGCTAACGATGGGGGCAGGTAATTCGAGTAAGGAGCTATTTTCGTTGTTTTCCAGTCAAGATATCGAATTCATCCATCTATTCCGGGGCAATGTACAGGGGATTATGGTCGGTAAAAATACAATTCTGACGGACAATCCATTTCTCACGAATCGATATGAGGCCAACAAAAATCCAATCCGCATCATTCCGACGACTACTTTGGACATTCCGCTGGACAGCAATGTGCTCTCCGATCAGGGGAAGACGATTATCGTCACGACCGAGAAAGGGCGGGACGAGGAGAAAATGAGACTGATCCGGGAAAAAGGGAAGGAATGCCTCGTCTGCGGCGAGGACAAAGTCGATTTCGTGGAGCTTGAGCGTCAGCTGGAGGAGAACTACGGCATTACCAACCTGATGGTAGAAGGAGGAGGCTTTCTGAACTGGCATATTTTCAATCAGGACATCGTCGATGAGATTATTCTGATGCAGCTTCCGATCATCATAGGCGGCTCCACGAACATTACTTTAGTGGATGGAGAAGGGTATCAGGAATTGTGCTTTGCGAAAAAGTTCAAGGTTGTAGAAGTTCAGCCAAAAGAAAATTACACGCTCATGCGCTACAAAAAAGTGATGTGACCTCACACTAAGTCATAGACTTCGAATGGCTAGGGGAGCTGTAAATCGAGAATATGGGGGTTATGAAGAATCCATGTCAGACAAGGATAATTTCTACAAAAGTGTATATAAAATCGCTGTGCCCGTTACGCTTCAAAGCTTGCTGATGGCATTGCTCAATTTGACGGATCAAATGATGGTCGGGCAGCTGGGGGATGTGGCAATCGCCTCGGTCGGGATGTCTACAAAAATATACGGGATCATAGCGGTTGTATTGGCCGGTTTATCGACGGGGGTATCCATTTATGCCGCCCAGTTTTGGGGGAACAAAGATGCCAAAAGTGTATCCCACGTCCTCGGTCTCGGGCTGATCGTCGGCTTTGCGTTCTCGTTCCTGTTCTCTGCGGCTGTCTTCATCGATTCACCGCTGTTTCTGAGCATGTTCACCACAGACGTGAATGTAATAGACGATGGGTACATTTTCTTGCGGGTGATGTCACTTGGATTCGTGCCCGTCATGCTCACGATGATGTATTCCGCGATTTTGCGCAGTACCGGGCATGCCAAATGGCCAATGTATGTAAGCTTAATTACAGTTGGTTTGAATATTATCCTGAACTACGTGCTTATTTTCGGTCACTTCGGCTCTCCTGAGTTTGGTCTGAAGGGCTCGGCTATGGCTACCCTTATTTCCAGGGTTTTCGAATGTTTGTTAATCATTGGTGCCGTATACCGGTATCGTTTGCCGGGAGCTGTTGGATTAAAGAACTTATTCATGATTCCTAAACCGCTCATCCGCAAGTTTTTTGGAACGACCTATCCGCTGCTGTTGACTGAATTGATCTGGGTATTGGGCGAAACGGCATATGCGATCATCTACAGCCGCATGGGAACGACAGAGATGACTGCGATGACCATTACATTCCCGCTGCAAGGGCTTTGCATCGGTTTGTTGTCCGGTCTGGCTAGTGCAGCCGGGGTAATGGTTGGTAACCGTTTAGGTGCGAACGAGACCGATATCGCACTCGATCACGCCAAACGGTTCATTCGCCTTGGAATCATTATCTCTCTGATCGTCGGGGCCATTATTGCGGTAGGCTCGAAGCTGTATGTCTCTGCGTTCAATATCTCCGAGGATGCCAAACAAATGAGCATTTATATCGTTATCGTGTTCGCCGGATTTCTTTGGGTCAAAGTATCCAATATGATTATCGCCGGCGGCATTCTGAATAGCGGGGGAGATAGCAAGTTCGTGTTCGGTATGGAATCGACCGCAACGTGGCTTATAGGCGTCCCATCCGGGCTGCTGCTGTCTTACATTTGGAAGCAGCCTGTCTACCTTGTGTATCTCGTCATCTCTCTGGAGGAGGTTGTCCGCTTTGGCTTCGGCTACGCCCGGATTTACTCCCGCAAGTGGATGCGAAATTTAGTAAGCGATCTGAGTAAACTCGAAGTCTGATTTTCTGCGAGATAAAGGTCCTTGACAAATAAATGTTGTTACAGCTACTATAGCTGTGACAACTTGTTGAGGATGGGTGAGGGTTATGCCTAACGGATTTGATTATACAGAGCTGATTGGATTCCAGATTATTAAGGGCGAGGTGCTGATCAAGCGCAGGATGCTGGGCATTTTTATGGAGAAGGGCTACGACCTGACCTTTGAGCAATGGACAGTGCTGAATGTGCTGTATGCGGGACCTGGAATTAATCAGAGCGAGATTGCGGCCAGAACCTTCAAGGACAAGACGAATGTTACGCGTATTCTGGATGTGCTTGCCAAGAAGGGGTATGTGGCCCGTGAAGCGCATGGCAAAGACCGCCGGAGCTATCAGATTTATCTGACAGCAGCGGGTAAAGAGATGTTCGCCGACCTTATTCCCCATGTGAACCAGTTAAATGAACAATTTAAGCAAGCGATCCCGGATGAGGAATTGGCGCAATTCATCCACACCTTGGAGAAAATTTGCCGGAATGCACAATAAATTTTTTTGTCCAAATGGTTGTTATAGCTATTATATATATAACCACTATATATGATAAACTTGAAAATTCAATAAAATGGGTAGAAGTGCGGAGGGGAAGTTTGGAACTGTAGGAGCGAACGCGTCCGCCTGAAAGCTTTCCGCAGGAAAGCTCGCATCGGAAGCATAGGCAAGGTTTGGATTTCTACCGCTCCCAGCGGAAAAAATCAGGAAATCCAAACATAACAGCGGCCGGAAGTCCAAACATTCCCCGCAGTTACAACCAGACCCCATTATGAAAATCTAAAGTTTAACTTATATAAATCTCAACCACGAAAGGATTGGGTGATCATGACAGAGCTCACAATGAAGGAAAGATTCGCATTCCGGTTTGTTTTTAATGAAGAGAGAGTGTATCAGCACTGGTATGGCAGGTTTCTAATGTTCGGGACGGATTATGGAAGACTTCGAAGAGTGGTGGCGAGAATCGGCGATTGGCGCAAGTGGTGTGAGATCTGGACGGCAGAAGGAGATGAGGTGTACCGCATTGCGGAAAAGGCACTTGCAGAAGGCAATCTGGGCAAATCCAGGGCTTTGTTCCATGAAGCGGTGGCCTGCTACCATGCGGGTCAGCATATCTTTTTTATCGACAGCGTGCAGAAAGAAGCCACACAGGAAAAGGCAAGGAAAAGCTATGTCCGGGCACTCTCTTTGTATAACGACACGGAGAAGCCTGTCCGGGTGGATATCCCGTATCGCGGAGTTTCCATCCCCGGATATTTGCGGAAAGCAGACACGGAAGGCAGGCCCCTTGTTATTTTTGTGAATGGCATGGATAACATTAAAGAGGCAGAAGGGCATCATTTCGGCTCGGTGTTTAGCGGGCAGGGCTTTAATTTTTTTACATTCGACGGACCGGGACAGGGGGAAATGTGGCGTTCGCTAAAATTTGATGCCCGGGATTACCATTCTGCGGTATCCGCGGTAATCGACTGGTTTGAACAGCAGCCGCCGAGCGGAATGGATCTCACAAGGATCGGCCTTGTCGGCTTCAGTCTGGGGGGATATTTGGCGCCTGAGGCGGCAGCCCGCGATTCGAGAGTGAAATGTACGGCCGGTAACAGCGGTCTGGTGTATATCGGCGGGTTGCGGGGGTTGAAGCAGCTAAATCCGATCTGGCAGCGGGGGGTTACCTATATGACGGGCTGCGAAACACTGGAAGCGGCGCTCCCGCAGTTCAATTATGATATTGAAGAGGCTCCCGCCCTGCGCTCACCGCTGCTCTTTTACCATGCGGGCCGTGATGAGGTGATGCCTTTGCCCAAGACGCATGCAGACAAAATGGTGGGCTGGGCCAAAGGGGAAACGACGCTGAATTATATGGAGGATGCGGAGCATTGCACCATGAATTATCTGGACGAAGTCTTCCCGGAAATTTTGGATTGGTTCAAAAAGCATCTGCGTATGTAACTTGTACGGCGTAGCTTACAAATAATCACAGAAAACAACTGTCTGCAATCCAGGCAGTTGTTTTTTTACAAATGTTACTATTACTCTTAATGTCTGGCGAATAGTGTCCCCCTATATTGCTTTTCTGACCAATACCAAGCTGGTGGCCAACCCGCCGAAGAGCTGGGAGGACCTGAAGAACGGCAATTACAAAATCATCGTGGGCGATGTGACCAAAGCGGCTCAGGCCCAAATGGCTGTGCTCGCCGCAGCGATTGCTTTTGGCGGAGATGAGTCGAACATTGAACCGGGGATTGCCTTCTTTGAAGACCTGGCGAAAAAAGGCCGGCTCTCCAATGCTGAGGCTTCACTTGCCAACATCGAGAAGGGTGAAGTGGAAGTGACGCTGCTGTGGGATTTCAACGCGCTGAACTATAAGGACCAGATCGACAAAAATGGTTTTGACGTTGCGATCCCAAAGGAAGGCAGTGTGGTAAGCGGTTATGCGACGGTCATCAACAAATGGGCCCCGCATCCCAATGCGGCCAAGCTGACGCGCGAGTATATTCTTAGCGACGAAGGGCAGATCAATCTGGCGAAAGGCTATGCCCGTCCGATCCGCGACAGTGTGAAGCTGCCGGAGGATGTTGCCGCGAAGCTGCTGCCTCAAGCGGAATACGCCAATGTGAGGCCGGTTGGTGACTATAAAGAAAAACTGGGCGTTTATTATGGTTTGGAGTTAAGTAAGCGGATACGTTAGATTCTTATTTAGAAAGAAAGGGGCATCCCTGCAATGGGAGGCCTTTTAAACTTGCCGTTACAGACAGTGCGGAGAACTGTATCATAAGTAGAGGTGAGCCACTTTCAGTCATTAATTATTTTTTAAGTTAATAAATTTCCTAAATAATGTTGAAAATAATGGGTAAAATAAAAATGTTGACAAGATAACATTGATTACGGGTGATATTTAGAAAGAAAATTAAATGAAAGGGTTTGCAATTATTTTTTGCGTATGATAAAATTCAAATTGTTAAGTTAATATATTTACTAAAAGGTGTTGTGACGAATGGCTACAGTAAAAGATATAGCGATAAAAGCCAATGTATCTCCGGCGACGGTTTCCCGTGTTCTAAATAATGATGCCACACTTTCTGTAAGTGAAGGGACGCGCGAACGGATTTTTCAAATTGCAGAACTGATGCAATATAAGCCAAGCCGTGTGAAGCGGCTGAAACAAGAAAGCGATTTATCCAGCAAGCAGGTAGGATTGCTTCTATGGATCTCTACCGATGATGAAAAGGAGGATCCGTATTTCACCAAAATCCGCATTAGTATTGAAAAAAGATGTGATGAGCTTGGAATTCCCATTGGAAGAGTGATCAGAGGAAATGAAGTAGATCCAGCGGCTTGTCAACAAATGGATGGTCTGATCGTGGTGGGTTCTATTGATACGGAGGATATCCATAGGATTTTTCCTAATCACAAGTCTATCGTATTGGTCAACCATACACTTGAAGAATTAAGGGGGTATGATTCGGTCAGTATCAACTTTAAGCAGGCTGTAAAAGATGTGGTTGAACACTTTATAGCTCTTGGATACCGGGATATCGGCATGATTGGGGGACGAGATTACCTTTACAAGCTATGGGCCAAACATGAAGGAGATACTGTGGTAGATAAGCGCCAAGTTTACTTTGAACAACTGATGAATGAAAAGGGACTGTTTAATGAAGATTATATGTTCTTTGGAGATTGGAGTACAGCTAGTGGTTATGAGCAAATGAAAGCGCTTCTCAGAAGGCCAGACCGTCCGAGAGCGTGCTTCGTTGCCAGTGATCCGATGGCCATTGGTGCCCTTCGGGCGTTGCAGGAACAACAGGTAAAGGTGCCTGAGGAGATGGCAATCATAGGATTTGATGATGTAGAGGTTTCGGCATATATGAATCCGCCTCTGACAAGTGTGAGAGTTTATCCAGAGCAAATCGGCAGAACGGCTGTACAACTTTTGATGGAACGTTTGGAAGGGAGGGAACCGGCCATTCACGCTGTGATCGAAACTGAGCTAGTGGTTCGGGAAAGCTGCGGAGCACACAAGAATATGAACAAATAAGTTTGTAGATTCCATGGAGGAGGTGATTTATGGAACAAGTTAAACAAAAGACCCAGTCACGGCAATGACTAGGTCGGCTAGGAAAAACACCAATACTATTGTACCGGAAATGGAGTTCGCATTCAACTAAAGTCTGGGGGACAGTATGATGAAAAAACCATTATCTCTTGCTATTGCATTAGTGTTAATATTATCCACTCTTAGCGCATGTGGCGGCAATAAAGATGCATCTGGCAGCAAGAAAGAAGAAGCTTCCGGCGGTGACAAAAAGGTTAAGATCGAGTTTTTCCAATATAAATCCGAAGCTGTTGCCACTTATGATGCATTGATTAAAAAATTCGAAGCCGCTAACCCGGGCATCGACATTGTTCAGACTAACGTTCCTGAAGCAGCTACGGTGCTGAAAACCCGTATAGCCAAGGGTGATGTGCCGGATATCATCTCGGTGGGCGGAGATGCCCAATTCGAGGATCTTTCCAGAAACGGTGTGCTGGCCGATCTTACGAATTACCCGGGTCAGGCCAATGTAATCGAGAACTACAAGAAAACCCTGCAATTGATTACGGGGTCTGAAAAGCTTTACGGCGTGCCTTTTGCCGCCAACGCAAACGGCATCATCTACAATAAAGACGAATTCAAAGCACTGGGGTTATCGGTTCCGACTACTAAGGACGAGATGGATAAGGTCTTGGCTACAATTAAAGCAGCAGGTAAAGTGCCATTTCACTTGGCTTTTAAAGATGCCTGGACCGCCCTGCCTGCTTGGAATGTGTTCGTAGCGGACTTGCAGCCTGCAACGTTCTACGCGGATCGTAAAGCGGGCAAGACCACTTTCGCCGCCGGCCATAAAGAATTGATGGCTCAATATGTTGAGTTTATGCAGAATGGCCAGGAGGGAGACCGTTTCGCCGACGGCTATAATGACGCGAATGCCAAATTCGCCAAAGGCTCCTCCGTAATGTATCTTCAAGGCGTTTGGGCCATTCCGGAGATCCTGAAGGCTAATCCCGATATTAAGCTTGGCGTCTTCCCCTACCCGTTAACCAATGATAAATCCAAGAACTTTCTAGTATCCGGTGTCGATGTATTGTTTGCCCTCTCCGCCTCATCCAAAGCTCCGGAGGAAGCGAAGAAATTTATCGACTTCATGATGCAGACAGATAACGCCCAGCAGTATATAAACGAGCAGAAATCCTTCTCCGCCATTAAAGATGTGTTCCAGAACGATGAAGTATATGCGGACCTTAAGCCGGCATTTGAAGAAGGCCGAGTAGCGGACTTTCCGGATCACTATATTAACGGTATGGCCCTTGACGTAATTATTCAAGAGCTGATGCAGAAGAAAAATGTTGATGATGCCCTGAAAAAAATGGACGAAGAATATGACAAATTGGCGAATCGTTAATACCAGAGCCTAAATAGCATTGTAAAAGGGGGTGAAAAGCATAATGTCGCTTTTCATTCCTATTTTAATGGGGAGAAGGAGGAATGCATGGTGAAAAGAAAAAATATGGGAACCTACTTGTTACTGGTCTTGCCTGCTTCTATATTGTTTTTTATCTTCCATACCATACCGGCTTTAATGGGCATATTTTACAGCTTTACGGATTGGAACGGACTTCGGCCTACTTACAAAATCGTGGGGTTCGTAAACTATCTCAATGTTTTTAAAGATAAGGATGTTCTGGGTGCATACCTGTTTACGTTCAAATTTGCCATCGTAACGACGATTTTAGTGAATATTCTGAGCTTAGCCATAGCGCTGGCACTGAATAGTAATATTAAATTTAAAAACTTTTTTAAAGGTCTTTATTTTATGCCTTATATCTTAAGTATGTTGATTGTTGCTTATATTTTCAATTATTTCTTTGCGAATTTTTGGATTGATATGATGGGATACCTGGGGATTGAGAAGTGGATGGTCAACCCGCTCGGAAATGAGAAGGGCTCATGGCTGGCGATTGTTTTCGTTACTGTGTGGCAATCTGCGGCTTTTAACACGGTATTGTACCTGGCAGGGCTACAAACAATTTCTGAAGATCTGTACGAGGCCTCTGCTCTGGACGGGGCTAATAAATGGAAGGAATTTTGGGGTATAACGTTCCCGATGATTGCTCCATTTTTCACGATAAATATGGTGCTCTCCCTAAAGGGATTTCTACAGGTCTTCGATCAGATTCTTGCACTGACGGGTGGAGGCCCCTTCGGAGTTACCCGTTCGATTGCGTTTTTGATTTACAAGAACGGATTCTCGGGTAATGAATTTGCTTTCCAATCGGCCAATGCTGTTATTTACTTTGTGGTTATTGTGGCAATTTCATTTATCCAGCTTCGTTATCTGCAGAAGAGGGAGCTGAATTTATAATGCGTTTAAACCGGACCAATTGGGTAGCCACTTGTTTTCTTATTGCCGGGTCTATATTTGTGCTATTCCCCTTGTATATGACATTCATGCTGGCAATAAAAAATAACCAGGAAATTGCAAATGGTGTTCTCGCTTTTCCGAAAGAATGGAGATGGGAAAACTTCGGCATCGCTGCTGATCAGGTTAATTATTGGCAAAAGTTTCGGAATAGCTCTATCATCACCATATTGACTGTTACCTTTACACTATTGACCAATTCTTTTGTCGCCTATGCGATAAAGAAAAAATTTGACCATAAGTTTTTTAAAGGTCTTTATTTTTACTTCATCAGTGCGATGTTTGTTCCATTCCCGATTATCATGCTCCCTGTTGTAAAATTGACAGCCAAATTCGGTTTGGATAATCTGTATGGCCTCATAGTGCTCTATATTGTTTATGGCTTATCCTTTAACGTCCTGCTGTATGTAGGATATCTAAGAAGCTTGCCTCAAGAGCTTGATGAAGCGGCTGTTGTAGATGGCGCTTCAGTGTGGCAAACATTCTGGAAGATTGTATTTCCGCTGCTGGCGCCTATTAATGCTACGGTTGCCATTATAACAACGGTATGGGCATGGAATGACTTTTTGCTGCCGCTTATTATGCTGGACCAAGAATCGCAAGCCACTTTGCCGCTTGCACAATTCATTTTCCAATCGAAATTCGGACAGGATACGAACCTTGCGTTCGCTTCCTACTTAATGGCTATGGCACCTATGCTGGTTGTATATATACTGGCGCAAAAATGGATTATCAGCGGTGTTACACGCGGGGCAGTGAAATAACTGTCCAAAATAGGTTTAACTACACAGAGAATAAGGAGAGCAATGATGGCTATCTTTTATCATGAACAAGAGGGGTTATTCCACCTTCAGTCGAAGGACATGAGCTACGTGATTCAACTGGTTCATGGCTATCCCGCCCATGCGTATTGGGGAAAAAAACTAAGTCAGGAAGGGAACCTGACTGGGCTGCTTCAGCATATAGAGCGTTGTTCCTTCATTCCAAATTCGGTCCCGGGAGACAACAGCATATCCTTGGATACTCTGCCCCAGGAGTACCCCCAATATGGAACGGGCGACTTCCGGACTCCAGCCTATCAGATCCAGTTGGAAAACGGCACCAGGGTGACGGAGCTGGTATACAGGACTCACCGAATAGTTCAAGGTAAGCCTTCCCTCGAAGGGCTGCCGGCGGTATATGCAGAAGATGGCGACGATGTACAGACACTTGAACTGGAGCTCAGTGATGAACATTTAGGGCTTACAGTTGTGCTGAGCTATACCGTGTTTGAGACATTCAGCGCCATTGCACGGTCCGTAAAGTTCACCCACAAAGGGAAGGAGCCGTTACGTCTCCTGAAGGCTGCGAGTGCCAGTGTGGATTTTCAGGATGCTGATTTCGATTGGCTAAACCTGTACGGTTCTTGGACCAGAGAGCGTCACATTGAAAGAAGACCCTTAGGCCATGGAGGTATAACCGCCCAGAGCCGCCGGGGCGCAAGTAGTCACCAGATGAATCCCTTTGTTGCTCTGCTCCGGCCGAATGCGGATGAAGACCAGGGGGATGTATTCGGATTCAGCCTGGTGTATAGCGGTAACTTCGAGGCGGAGGCGGAGGTCGATCAGTTCGATACAACGCGGGTATCCATCGGGATTAATGCTTTCGATTTCTCGTGGCTTTTGTTGCCAGGTGAGAGCTTCCAAACGCCAGAGGCCGTGATGGTTTATTCGCCGGAAGGGTTGGGAGGCATGTCTCGCACCTATCATAAGCTGTATCGGACACGTTTATGCCGAGGTGCTTACCGTGACCGGGAACGTCCGATTCTGGTCAATAATTGGGAAGCGACGTACTTCGACTTTAACGCAGACAAGATCGAGGCAATCGCTGCAACGGCCGCTGGGCTGGGGATTGAGCTCTTTGTATTGGATGATGGCTGGTTTGGCAAGCGGGATGATGATACCAGCTCTTTGGGGGACTGGATTGTGGACCGCAATAAGCTGCCCCAGGGCCTGCAGGATCTGGCAGAACGGGTCAATCGACAGGGCCTGCAGTTCGGTCTCTGGTTCGAGCCAGAGATGATTTCTCCCGACAGCGACCTTTATACGAAGCATCCGGACTGGTGTCTGCACGCTCCACAGCGGCGGCGGACGGAGGCCCGGAAGCAGCTGGTTCTCGATATGTCACGGCTGGATGTGCAGGATTATCTGTTTGAATCGCTAAGCGCGGTCCTCGAATCGGCTCCTATTTCTTACGTCAAGTGGGACATGAACCGGAACATGACTGAGATCGGTTCGGCATTGGCAAGTGCGGAACGGCAGTCCGAGACAGCCCACCGGTATATACTTGGACTTTACGAGCTCCTTGAGCGGTTAACGGAAAAATTCCCTAAGGTGTTGTTCGAAAGTTGCTCCGGTGGGGGAGGCCGCTTCGATCCGGGGATGCTGTATTACATGCCGCAGACCTGGACGAGTGACGATACCGACGCAGTTGAGCGTCTCAAGATTCAATACGGCACCAGCATCGTTTACCCAATCAGCACGATGGGCGCTCATGTATCCGCTGTACCGAATCATCAGGTAGGCCGGACAACCCCTCTTGAGACACGCGGAGACGTAGCCATGTCCGGCAACTTTGGCTATGAGCTTGATCTGACTGTATTTACCGAGGAAGAGAAAGCGATAGTCCGGGGGCAGGTGGCTGCATATAAGGAGATACGGTCCTTGGTGCAGCAAGGTGATTTCTATCGCTTAAGGAGTCCTTTTTCAGGCAAGGGGAATGAGACGGCATGGATGTTTGTTTCCGAAGACCGTAAAGAGGCCTTGGTATTTTATTTCCAAGTGCTTGCAGTGCCTAACGCTCCCATGAAGCGCTTGGCCTTGAAGGGCCTAAATCAGGAATGGACCTATAGCGTTGAAGGGCTGGATGATCACAGAGGAGATTTTCTCATGCAGGCAGGCCTCCATATCCCTCAATTTCATCAAGATTACGTAAGCAAATGGTGGAAGGTGAAGGCGGTTCAAGGGTAAGCAGAGCAAGCTATACTTATATCGTTAATTGAACAGTGAAATAATAACCGACCTGATTGGTCGACAGATAAAGAAATACTTGGCATAAGCCTCGAAGCGAGGGGGCTGTCTCAAAAGCCATGAAATGGCTACTTGAGACAGCCCCGCTGTTTTTGAGTTGGATGGACTTGCGCACTTGGTGCGGACGCTCCGCGAACGGACCGTTGCTACAATCGCTGTGCTCTCCAGATTTTATTTATTTCCCGTAGCGGTAAAAATCCGGAGAGCAAGGCGACCGCTACCGCTTTTCCGCAATCAGTCCGTCCTCTCCGCTGTTTAAGCGGGGGAACGTTCCTACAATTCTTTCAAAAATCACAAAAAGAAATCGCCCTTTGGTAAAATGGAAGTGTCGAGCAACC